>CAYYWK010000280.1:0-4797 GCA_964475345.1 uncultured Desulfobulbus sp. | reverse complement strand
ATCGGTCTCGACCAGCTGGTAGTCACCGGTCATCCCCTGCTCCTCCATGCCCTTCTGCACTGCCAGATCGAAATTGCCGGTCATGAACATCCACATGATGACCGGGGGAATGATCTTGCCGCTCTCATGCAGGGGCATTACAGAAAAATGACGTTTTATCGGGACAATACGGGATTTGCCGTCGAACGGCGCGCCGTTGGCCTTGGCCATCGGATAAATGCCCCGCACGTCCGGCTCGATCGTCTCGCCCACGTTGTAGACCGAAGATGTCCCGTCAAACCACACATATTCCGGCTTGACGTTGGTCTCCTTCACCTCTTCGCCGACAAAGCCGCCCTGTCCCGAGCAGAAAGCCTGGTTCCACACCGGATTCCGCCAGTCACGTGACATTTCCGTGGCACCGCCTTTTGCATACTCCCGGATATGGCAGACCTGGCAACTCACCTGTCCCTGTGCATGGCTGTTGAGAGTGGCATTGCTATGCGGGGCCGTGCTGTGGCAATCCTGGCATTTTGGCGCCGCCGCCTCGGTTGCCCTGAGATCGATGCCCCGGCCGCCGATCTTGTGGTTTGTCGCAGCATGGCAGCTGGCACAGGTCAAGTTGGCACCGTCCTTGGCCAGATGAAAGTCCTGGGCGACAGTCGCCTGGGCCGAATTCAACCCCATGTCGCCGCGCTTGGTCCAGTCGCCGCCGCCGGCCGTCGCATGACAGCGCAGGCACGATTTGTTGGTGGGCAGGTGGACCGTGCGGGCCAGATTGACCATCTTGGTGCCGGCAGGCATCTTGGCGAAATCGGGTTCCGAGGCGTAGTTCCCTTCGGCATCGACCTTGCCGAAAACATAGGTCTTCAGTTGTCCGAGGATATTGGTCACTGTCAGGGCACTGCTTGGATCGGCGGTAAATTTCCGCTGGTAGACGTCGTTGTGGCACATCATGCAATCCACGTCCTTGGCCTCCGGCGGATGGGGAGCATTGCCGTCGGCCCTGACATGGCAGGAATAGCAGGCCCCCTTGGAGGATACCGCATAGGTGCAGAAGGTATTGATCCCCTTGTCACCCTTGCCGATCTCCTCTCCACCGGTATTGGTCAAATCCGGCGTCGGGCCCGACCATTTCATGTGGAGGCTGTCGAGCATGTCGTCCGCCTCCTCCTGGTGACAGGTGACGCAGGTCATCGGGCCATCGTATTTGGTTATGGTGTTGTGGGCGGAAATCGAAGCCTCGACCAGATCTTCAACCGCCGCTGCAGCCTGCACCGTCAGGTAGCCGGTTCTTTTGACAGTGTTGAACCTTCTGGCGCTATCCTTGACCACACATATGTAATTCCAATTACCAACCTTCTGCTCGGCAGGAATTACGTAGTCGTAATAGGCATTCATCCCCTCAATGCGCATGTTCCCCTTGGCGACAATCGCACTTCCATTGGAAATCTGGATCGTTGCGGAGACCAGCGGGGCCTGCCACATCCCGTACGCATTCACACTGAATTGTATCTTCTGGCCCAGGGTTCCCTGGCTGGGATTTGTCGCCAGCTTCAGATACTTATCTGCTGCATACGAGTAACTCCCCATTGCCAGAACCAAAAACAGGACGATTGCCGATCTTGCCTTCATCATAAGCCCTCCGCACTGAATTCCAGGGAACATCCAGCTTCCCCGATTACACCACTTTCGCCTTGAGCGAATTTAAGTGTTTACTGCAATACTGATGCCACTTTGTGGCATCAGTATTGCGGAGGAGCCGTTGTTTAGTGGCAACTAAATCAACAAATTTAAAATGTTACCCGACATACCATGACAACTAACGTTGCAGTATCTCAGAGTTTTTCAGGAATGGCTCTCACTCTTGATACCTGGGAAAGCAGCAGGCGGCAGCCTCAGCGAAATTGAAAATATTCTCTTTTAATTTTAAAGAGATGCAATATTCGGTCAGGGTTTAAAGGAAATATCAGTCAAAAAGGAAAAATTTCTGTCCCTGCCGTTCAAGTATTTGGACGACTGCCGGGGTGATCATCCGGGGAGTCCGGAAAGACTCCTGTGGCGTTTCACCTCAAGCGTCTAGTACGCCGAGAGATCAAGAGTGGACAGCCCTACCGAAGCACCAGAAAGGAGGAGAAAGACCAGGAAGGACAACAGGGTCAGCTGCGCCAGCCTTCTCTGGATGGAGGGCAGTATCGCAGCAAGGCTGGCGATCCCTCCAAATGGTGCCAGGGCGCCGATGCCGGCACCACTGATGGTCCCGACCAGGAGGCTCAGGTAGAGAGGATAGCCGACGTAGCCGTATTCGGCGTGGAGGATGCAGAACGGGCAGTGATGGGTGGGGAGTTCATAGATGTAGAGGCTGATGAATGAGACGATCGACGCCAGAGAAACCGCAAAGAACACCAGCACGGCCAGCGAGAACAGCACTGCCCCCTTTCGCTGGCGGAGGAAGCGGATTCCCAGCAGCAGCACCGCTGCAGCGGAAAGAAAGAGGGCAATCTGCGAGGGGAGACGAGGCAGGGTGGCCAGGCCTGCCGCGAGCGTCCTGCTGTCTTCGGCAAAAATGACGCTGCAGCAGGAGGTGATCAGGTTCGGCGACAGTTTCAACAGATAGAAGCCCTGCAGCACCGTCTCGGTCAGGATGAGCGGAGAGAGGCAGATCAGAAAGATGTACTTGGCCCTGATCAGGGGGTAGTCATAGCCCCGGTTGTCGGCGGCGTTGACGATCAGCCAGATCCCGCAAAGGATGAAATTGCTCAGCTTCAGCAGCATCGTCGGGTAGCCGAAGGCATTGACGTTGAGGCTGCCGGCGGCACACATGGCACCGATAAAGAGATGACTGAGAGAATCGGTGGTGGCGATGAAGAGGAACAGCGACAGCAGCTGAAACCCCATGGCGTACATCATCATCGTCGAGATGAGATACGTCTTCCGCTCCAGTCCAAGTTGCCGCTCGCTGCCGCTTGTGATATCCCAGTCCCGGGCGATGAGCGCTCCCTCGTAGGCAGAGTAGCAGAGCATGACCGTCACCAGGACCGATCCGACCAGCAGGGAAATGACACCGGGATGGAGTATCATGGGCCGGCCTTCGGCTGCACCAGCCTGCCATCGCGGATCTCGACGATGCGGTCGACGGCGTCCGACTCAATGACCAGGGGATCATGGCTGGCGACAAGGATGGTCTTGCCGTCGTCCCGCAGTTTTTTCATGGTCTCCATGAATTCCAGCGAAAGGGCGGTGTCGAGATGGGCAGTCGGCTCATCGCAGATGATAATCGCAGGCGTGTTGATCAATGCCCTGGCGATGGCGACCCGCTGTGCCTCACCGCCGGAGAGCCATTCTACCTTGGCCTCTGACTTGTGGGACAGGTTGCACTGATCCAGCAGGGCCATCGCCCTGTCCAGCACGTCGGTTCGCCGCTCCCCCGTCGGATAGGCGGGCAGCATGACATTTTCAAGCACAGTGATTCCCCGGATCAGATTGAGCTGCTGGAAGATGAAGCCGAAGGTCGAACGACGGATCTCGGCGAGAAATTTCTCCGGCAGGCTGGTAATTTCCCGCTGCCCGAGGCTAATACGCCCGGCTGTCGGCCTGGTCATGCAGCCCAGCATGCTGAGTAAGGTGGTCTTGCCCGAGCCGCTCGGCCCCTTCAGGACGGTGGTCCGGTTCGGCTCGAGGTCGAGGCTGACATCACGGATGGCGGTGAACTCGTTTGGCCTGCCGGCATTGTATACCTTGTTGATGTTCGACAGTGTAATCATCTTCAGGCCCTCATCACCGAATCAGGATCTACCGTGGCCGAGCGCCATGAGGGGATGATTGTCGCCACGGTATACGGGAGGACCGTGATAAACAGCAGGCTGACCAGCTGGTAGGCATCCAGATGCGGGGTCAGCCGGAAGTCCGGATAGAGCACCGACCAGCCTTTCAGGACCGGCTCGAAAAGCAGCGACGAACCGACAAAAACGTGAAGGTAGGCGGAAAATATACCGATCGAAAAAGATGTCAGTGAAACGGAAACACCTTCCCAGAATTTCACCTGGAGGATGTCCCCGGTCTCCCAGCCGATGGACTTGAGGATGCCGATCTCCTTCTTTTCCTCCGCGCTCAGGCCGGTGGCCTTGTCCCAGGCCAGGATGATGAAGGCGAAGAGCGCACCTGCCATGATCATGATGGAGAGGCCGCCTCGCCAATCGAAGATGGCGTCGTATGTCCGGAGGATGTCCTCCCGCAGGATCGGCCGGGTGTCGGGGTACTGCCGGACGATCTTGGTGGCGATTGTCGCCAGTTCCTTGCGGTTGCGCACCTGCAGGGCAAGATCGGTGAACTGGCCGGCCTCCGCATTGAATATGGCCCGGTAATCCTGTTCCGAGACCTGGATCAGGTCGGCCGTCTCCAGTTCCGAGGCAAACGGCAGGATCCCCGCCACTTTCAGCATCAGCGCCTCTCCCCGGTAGGTTTTGAACGGCAGCGAATCACCAGCCTGGATTTTCCTGTTCTCCCCTTCCGCCGCACCGCGCAGCAGGACGCCGCTGCCGACGATGGCCTGTCCCTCCCGTCCATTCAGCGACGGGTTGGCGATCACGGTGTAGTTGGCACCGGTGAGGCTGTCGAAGTAATAGCCCCACAGCCGCTTCTGCACCGATTGGATTCCCCGGATCCGGCCGATCCCGTCGGCATACGCCTCCGGGACAGTCGTCTGGCGTCCGGCCTCGAGCCGCTGGACGGTCATTTCCGGCGCCTCCCGCAGCAGCAGGCCGGCCTCCCTCTTGATCGCCTGGGTGAAGAAGACCACCGAGGCCAGCAGGAAGATGA
>CAYYWK010000279.1:0-4802 GCA_964475345.1 uncultured Desulfobulbus sp. | reverse complement strand
CTCCTCCTCGATTTCCATGAAGTCGAAATACGCGACGTTGTACATCTCGATCGGGTACGGCGATTCGATGTGGAACCTGGCGAAGTCGGTGGAGTTCCGGACGTCGACGAAAACCATGTCCTCCTTGCCGGTGACCCAGGCAAAGAGTTCCGCGGCCGAATAGGTGGTAATGCTCATTGTCGCTCCTTCGGGAAGTGGGTGGGTATCCTGCCAAGAGGGGGGATGCCGGCCGGGCGGTTTCAAGCGGCGAGGCTGTCCATCTCTCTGGCCAATCGGTTGAGGTGTTTCTGTTCTTCTCCTGCCATGTCGAGATAGAACTGTCGCAGCTGCGGGTCGTCCTGGCGTCGGGCCAGGCGGTTGTAAAGGTCCAGGGCCTGGGCCTCGAACATCATCGCCAGCTGGACGATGGATCCCAGGCTGTCCAGGTGTCCGGCGAAGGTCCGGGCGATGTCGGCGGCGGTGACTCCTCCTTCGAGGACACCGTCGGTCCTGGTCGCCTTTTCTGTTTCTGTCAGGCCGTACCTGGCCTGCAGCAGGGCCATGTGGCCGTCCTCAAGCCTGGCCATGGCGTTCAGGAGTTCCCTGTTCTCGTCGGAGGTCGATTTTTTCGCAGCTTCCAGGTAGAACAGTTGCAGGCCGGCCTCCATCTGGAAGGCCATGGCGACGGCCGAGGGGTATTCGCCCTTGACGAAGAATTCCAGCCCCTGCGTTTGTTCGCCGGCAGCCCGGTTGCCCTGCCACTGCAGTATCCCGCCGCGCAGATTGAGGACGCGTTTCAGCCCGGCCTCCCCCATCAGCTGGCAGGCAGCGCCACTGCGTGCGCCGCTGCGGCAGTAGACGATGGTGTTCCTGGCGGCATCGATCTCATCCAGGCGCTGCACCAGTTCGCCAAGCGGGATCAGGATTGCCCCGGGAATGTGCGCATCCCGGTATTCCCCCGGCTGGCGGACATCGATGACCTGCAGTTCCGCCGGCGGCACCGTGCGAAGATATTCCCGGGCCTGGTCGGCGCTGATCTCATTGCTTTTCGAAAACAGTGACTGCCAGTTCATTGGTGCTCCCCAAGGGTCGGAATGAACGGGATGCCGGCCTGAACCGCAGCAATCCGGCTGCCCCGCTGTGCCGGGTCGCTTTCAGAGATGAAGCAGGGCGGCCTCTTCCGGGGTCGCCGAATAACAGTTGACATGAATCAGCCAGTAATTTTCCGGATGCCGGCCGATGGTGGCCTGCGTGGTTTCGGGGAGCCAGTGGCTGTCATCGACCAGGTTGTAGAACGATGAATCGATGCCGATGAATCCATCGAGGAAATGCGCGAGGATATGCAGGGTCTTGCTGGGATAGCCCTGCTGCAGGCCCGGCAGTTCATCCAGCGAAACAATGCCCGTTCGTGCCAGTTCGGCTACCAGGCCATCGACGGTCCGCCTGTTGCCGGTGATGGCCGTTTCGACCGTCCCCTGGAAATCGGGGGCGGTTGCCGCCAGGGACGTCTCCTCTCGGACCTCGATGCAGTCGTAGATCACCAGCGAGGTCAGGTCGAAAAAGCGCCTGACCTGATCGCTGCAGCTGTCAAACGAGTCGCCGCTGACAAGTATCCTGTGCTGAGCGATACGGTTCATGCCTGCTTCACGGGAGGATCACTCGCCGTCGCCATCGCTGCTGTTGGCAACGGCCAGGCCGATGCGCTTGCCCATTTCCCGGCACTCAGCAAGCTGGGCTTCCGCCGGCACATATTTATGGCGGATGCCTTCCTCGATCACGTCGAGTTTCATTTCGTGGAGGGCGGTGTTCAGCAGGTTGACCGCCTCGCCGCTCCAGCCGAATGATCCGAAGGCGGCGCAGAACTTGTTGGCGGGTTTCAGACCGCGCATGTAGGTGAGGAATCCGGCCATCCGCGGCAGAATGCCGTTGTTGAGCGTGGCGCTGCCGAGTACGACGGCCCTGGCCCCGAGGACCTGGGTCATCACATCGCTGCGGTGATGGTGCTTGAGATTGATCAGGTTGGTATGGACTCCGGCCTCCTCAAGTCCTTCGGCGACGGCCTTGGCCATTTTTTCCGTCGAGTGCCACATGGTGTCGTAGATGACCAGGGCCTTTTTGGCGGCGATGTTACGGCTCCAGCGGTCGTAGGCCTTGAGGATGGTGTCGATGTGACTGCGCCAGATGACCCCGTGGTCGGGGGCGATCATCCTGATGTCGAGGTTCATCTCTCCCACCTGCTTCAGCAGTTTGCGGATCAGTGGCGAGTACAGGTAGAGGATGTTGGCGTAATACTTGGCCGCCTCGTTCATCACGTCGCCCAGCGGAGCCTCGTCGTCGAAGCGTTCGCAGGAGGCATAGTGCTGGCCGAAGGCGTCGCTGGAGATCAGGATGCCGTCCTCCTTGAGATAGGAGAACATCGAATCGGGCCAGTGCAGCATCCGTGTTTCCAGAAACTTGATGCTGCGTTTGCCGAGGGAGATCTCGTCGCCGGTCTTGACGATTTCAAAGGGCCAGTCCTCCCGGTGAAAGTGTTCGACAATGGCCTTGTGGCCGGCCGGCGAACAGATCAGCTTTTCGGGCTTGATGATCTCCATCATCTGCGGGAGGGCGCCGGAATGATCCATCTCGACGTGGTTGACAACCAGGTAGTCGATCTTCGCGGGGTCGACGATGGCGCTGATGCGCTGCAGCAGTTCGTCGTGGTGCGATCGTTTGACCGTGTCGAACAGGGTGATCTTGTCGTCGATGACCAGGAAGGCGTTATAGGTGGTGCCCAGGTTAGTCGAGTACCCGTGGAAATCCCGGACATCCCAGTCGATGGCGCCGACCCAGTGAATCCCTTGTGCCAGTTCTGTTGTGCGCATGGTGCCCCCTACGGTGATATGTTTGAGTATTTAACCTCTTGCAGAGGATGATTCATACTAATTGACGGGTGCGATTATTACAAGGTTGGACAGAGAGATTCCTGCCCGGGGCGATTGACTTTGCCCCGCCTGTGGGTAGAGTTGCTGAGAAGGTTGGTCGTTTTTACCTGTTGTCAAGGCTGATTGGGGATGCATCCGCTGGGAGGCGGCAAAAAGTCATGCGAAGAATACCGGTCATCGACCTGGGCCGTTGCAGTGAATGCCGCGGCTGTATCGAACTCGCCCCCGAGGTGTTCCGGTTCAACGACCAGACCGGGCTGATGGAAGTCGCCGACCTCCCCGAGTACCCGGATCAGCGGGTGGCCGAGGCCATCAGGGATTGCCCGGAAGACTGCATTGCCTGGGAGGATATCGACGACGGGAGCGGGAAGTGAGGAAACTCCGGATCTGGCAGTGCAGCCGGGCATTCGCTGTTCAGCGAAGAAGATATGCTCAGGGGAGGGGGGTCCCGATCAGCTCGATGACGTTGGAGGACGCCTCGGCCGGCATCTGCGGAAACGGCCGGTTGCAGAATTCAAGCTGGACCCGGTAGCGTCCGGCCGGCAGTCCGGCCGGGAGGTTGTAGCGGAGAAAGCGCGTGGCCTTGCGGTCGATGAGGGGAATGCAGTCGCCTGGCTCGCTGCTGATCAGCGGCAATTGCAGCGTCGTGCCGTCGGGGGCGTCCGCCGGCAGGAGGTATGCTGCGGGCCGCACCCCGAATCCGAAGGTGCTGAGCCCGGACAGGGACAACCGCAATGGCGCTCCCTGCCGGTATCGGTCGTAGTCGGTTGCCAGGTGCAGGAAGCGGTTGTAATCAGGCTCGGGGTTTTTCGTCCCCGATGTCGCTGCTTCCCAGAACCTGGGACGGCCGGCGTCGAGGTGGACCGTTTTGCCGCCATAGTGGCCGATGCCGCAGCAGTCGGCCTCCCGGATCGTCTGCCAGATTTTCTTGCCGTCGACGCCCTCCAGCCAGAAGTCGAGGGCCATCCCGTCCATGTGGGTGCTGGTGCGGGCAGCGTTGGCCCCCTTTTTGCGCAGGCCGTCGTTGTATTCGGGGCTGCGGTATGCCGATTCAATCTGGATGGTCGCCCCCGGCGCCAGGCTGTCGGCGAAGTGGCTGAGCATGAAGAGCAGGCGCGGCGAGATGTGTTCCCCCTTTTCGGCGGTGGGAAAGCCGAAGACCCGGTCGACCTCGGTCAGTGCCGCTTCATCCAGGGAGCCGTCCGGCAGCAGTATCGCGACCCGTGCTTCACGGCCGTTGCGAAGGTTTTTCAGGTGGAGCTTGCCGCTGCCCATCAGGAAGAAGGGTGCGGCTGTCGTCTCGGCCAGTGCCTGGCCGGCGAAGCTGGCCAGGATTGCCGGCAGCAGCGCCAGTACACAGAGGGGCACGGGCATGGATGGGAGAAAGCGCGGCATGGGATCGAAACCGGTTATTGAGGATGGGAAGGAAATGTGTCTGCTGCTGCCGAATCTACCATAGAATCCCGGCAATCTCGACAGCCGATCATGGCGGACGTGACAAATACCCGCGACCTCTGGTACTATCCTGCACTTACGATCCATATCACTCACCCGCCCCCTTTACGTCATGGACCGCCCCTTCGAAATCGTCACTTCCTTCAGCCCGGCCGGGGACCAGCCAGAAGCCATCCGCATGCTCGTCGACGGTGTTTTGCGGGGCGACAGGAGCCAGGTCCTGCTCGGGGTCACCGGCAGCGGCAAGACCTTCACGATGGCCGGCATCGTCGAACGGGTGCAGCGGCCGACCCTGGTGATCGCTCCCAACAAGACCCTGGCGGCGCAGCTGTTCAGTGAGTTCAGGGAGCTTTTTCCCAACAACGCGGTCGAATATTTCGTCTCCTATTACGACTACTACCAGCCGGAAGCCTACATCCCCCAATCGGACACCTACATCGAGAA
>CAYYWK010000278.1:0-4814 GCA_964475345.1 uncultured Desulfobulbus sp. | reverse complement strand
CGGAGGCGATTGCGCCGATATCGACCCCTTTCTGGCCCCGCCGCCCCTCGAGCATGGCGTAGGACTTGGTCGACTTGAGCATCTGCACCGCCTCGGACTCGGTGATCGGGGCGAGATGGAAGGTGACATCCTTCATCACCTCGACAAAAATGCCGCCAAGCCCGAACATCAGCATCGGCCCGAACTGCGGGTCACGGTTCATGCCGATGATGACCTCGAGCCCCTTGCCGATCATCTCCTCGACATAGATGCCGCTGATACGGGCCTCGGGAACCTTGCGGCCGATCTTCAGCATCATCAGTTCGAAGAGATCCTCCACCGACTCGCTGTCGGCCACGTTGAGCTGGACGCCGCCGAGGTCGCTCTTGTTGATGATGTCGGGAGAGACGATCTTCATCGCCACCGGATAGCCAATCCGCTCAGCGATCTCCACTGCCTCCTCGGCGCCGGCGGCCAGCGACCCCTTCGGGATCTTGAAACCGTAGGCGGCAAGCACCGCCTTGCCCTTGACCTCGTCGAGGTGCAGGCGGCCGGTGCGCTGGCGGCGGGTGATGATCCGCTCGACCCGCCGGGAATTGACGGGGAAGCGGGTGACCATCCGCGGCGGCCGGTTCTTCCACAGGGCGTAATGGTACATGGCCTTCAGCGCCGCCACCGCCCTCTCCGGCGAATCGTAGTCGGGAAGGCCCATCGCCGTCAGCTGGCTGCGGCCCGGCATGACCTCGGCCCCGCCCATGAAGGAGGCCACCACCGGTTTCGAACCGTCGAGGTTCCTGGCAATGGCCATTGCCGTTTCCCCCGGCCTGGTCATGACCTGGGGAGTCAGGATAACCAGGACCGCATCGACATCGGGGTCTGCCTGGGCAGTGTTGAGGGCGGCGGCATAGCGGTCGGGGTCGGCATCACCGAGGACATCGATCGGGTTTTCGACGGCGGCAAACCGCGGCAACTGCTCGCGGAGCAGAACGGAGGTATGGGTCGCCAGCGAGGCAACCCGCATCCCCGCCCGTTCCACCGCATCGGCGGCGATTGTCCCCGGGCCACCGGCGTTGGTAATGATCAGCACCCGGTCGCCTTTTGGCAGCGGCTGCAGGGCAAGGGCCTGCGCATAATCGAAGAGAGCCTCGAAGGTGTCCGCCCGGACCACCCCTGACTTGTTGAACGCAGCGCCATAGGCGGTATCGATGCCAGCCAGGACACCGGTGTGAGATGCCGCTGCCTTCAGACCTGCTACGGTGGTGCCGGCCTTGAGGATGATCACCGGCTTGTTCGAGGCGGCCTCCTCGGCGGCCTTGACGAACTTGTCGCCGGTGCTGATATCCTCGAGATAGCCGAGGATGATCTCCGTCTGCTCGTCGTGGGCGAGATAGGTGAGCAGGTCGACCTCCGAGATGTCGGCCTTGTTGCCGACGCTGGCCAGCTTGGCCAGCCCCAGATGTTTGCGGGTGGCGATATCGAGCATTGCCGTACAGATCGCGCCGGACTGGGAAAAGATCGAAATGCCGCCGGCAAGCGGCATATGGGGAGCAAAGGAGGCGTTGAGCCGCTTTTCGGTGTTGATGATGCCCAGGCAGTTCGGCCCCAGCAACCGCACTCCGTGCCGGGCGCACAGTTCGATCAGCCGCTGCTCGAGGGCTGCCCCTTCTTCACCGATTTCACGGAAGCCGGCGGTGATGACGATTGCCGCCCTGATCTTGACCGTGATGGCGTCTTCCAGCACCGTCATGACCGATTTCTGAGGCACCACGATGATCGCCAGATCCACTGGTTTGCCATAGGCCGAAAGGCTGGGATAGCAGTGCAAGCCGAGAAGGTTGTCGGTCGAAGGGTTGACTGGAATCAGCTCTCCGGCAAAACCATCCTGGATCAGGTTGGCAAGAACGTCATGCCCGACCTTTCCCGGCTGGCGCGAAGCCCCGATAACGGCAACCGATTCGGGACGGAAAAGCCGTTCCAGATCGCCTGCCCGTTGCAGTTTTTTCTCGGATGTGTTCATGATTGTCCAGGCCTGTGAAGGTTGGGGAGAAGATCCTGCTTTCCGCAGCGGCCCGTGGGGCGCGTCGGCCCTGAAGGCGTCCGAGCACTGGGGGCTTGTCGCCGCCGATCATGCCGCGGCAGCTCGCCCAGGCTGAGGCCTTTGCCATGGTCAGCCGCGGCGACAGCCGGCTGCTCCGGCTGCAACATTCTTCCGTGCGGCCACCGCCCCCTGAATAACCACATTGGAGTATAGGAGTGGCCCCCATCAATGACAAGCAAATTATGTCCATCCAGCTCTTCCGCACGCGATTCTGCCCCCGTTGCGCGATGGCCGCACAACATCTGCGGGCGTTGACCACCGGACATCCGGAACTGCATGTCGAGGAGAAGGATATCCTCTCTGACTGGCAGGCCGCAAAAGAGGCCGGGCTCCGGATGATTCCGGCGATCAGGGTCGACAACCGCGTGCTGAGCGGCCTGTACCTGAGCCGCACCGCCATCGAGCGTTTCTTGAAGGAAACAGGCTGCCTGTAACCTCGGGAAATTCCCGGGAAGTGATTCCCGCTCTGTTCTCATTGACAGGCAGTTTTACCGGAAGACCCCTGTCGCTCAAACCCACCGGGGAACCTGCAGGTACGCGGAACCGGTGTGAAGGATTACTGCGAGCCATTCCCGGGTCGCACACATTTTGCGCAAAAAACGTGTCAATCTCAGCTATTATGACTGTTGTTCTTGCATTCCGACAAGATCCTGGAATACACTGCCGGTAAGGATTCCCATCACCCGAACCGCCGCGGCTTGCTGTGCATCCGCGGCATGTCGCACATCGCCAACCTCAGCCTGGTTACCCGCACATGAGATACCTGCTGACGATACTCTCGATTGCCTGCCTTGCAACGGCCATCGCCCTTGTTGCCTTCTGGCCGGAAAAACGCCCCGAGGAGAGCGATATCGCCGTAACCATCAACGGTCACAATCTTCCCCGGGCAACCCTGAAAAACGAAGATGGGCGCACCGGTTACCACAGAAGCAGCCAGGAGGAACTGATGGAATCAGCCATCACCCGTGAGCTGCTCCTGCAGGAGGCTCAGCGGCAGGCCATCGACAAGGAACCGAACTTCCGGGCCGCCCTCAAGTCCTTCTACGAGCAATCGCTGATCAAGGTCCTCCTGGACCGTCAGTATCAGAAAACCGATGCCAAGGTCAGCGAGGAGGAGGTCAGCGCCTTCCTCTCGCTCTTTGGAAAACGGGTGACCTTTTCCCGCCTGATTGCCGACAATCCGGCGGCAATAGGCAAGGAGGGGGATCAGCAGCAGATGACGGTGATTTTCGACGACCTGGCGGAGCCGCTGCAGGTCATCATCTCCACGCTGCGCCCCGGCGAAGCGGCAGCCAGGTATGACACCGGCAGTGACCAGTACACTATCCGGCTCGAGGGCATCAGCGACTCGCCGGTCGCCGGCAGCGCCGTTCCCGACCGGGAAACCGTCCGGCAGCGTCTGATCGCCTACAAGCGTGAACAACAGATGAGCAACTGGCTCAACGATCTGAAGAAATCCGCATCGATAACCATCCACCAGAAACAGGACGCTCAATGAACAAGCCGTACAAGCGCAGGAACTATTTCATCAAGAAGGATTTCCAAGGCAAGCTGATTCTCGGCTATTTCCTCTTTGTCATCGGCGGATGCCTGCTGTTTGTCATCCTGCTCGGCATCATATCGGCCGATTCCCTGACCATCTCCTACACCGATCATGACCTGCAGCTTGGCCAGACACCGATGATGCTGCTCAAGGACGTCATCGCCGCCAACTGGATCCTGATCGTCATTGGCGGGAGTTTCCTTGTTCTTGCGGCGCTGCTGATCACCCACCGCATCGCCGGACCGCTCTTCCGCTTCGAGAAGGCCCTCGACTACATGATGACCGGCCGGCTGGACGATTACATCTACCTGCGCGAAAATGATAGCGGCAAGGAGCTGGCGGAAAAGATCAACACCTTCAACAGGAAGCTCTCCGCCAGTATCGAAACCATCGATACCAACGCCGTTCTCCTGGCCAGCCTGCTGATGCAGGCCAGAGCCTCCGGTATCGCCGCCGATTACCCGGAATTGGGCGAAGTGTATCAGCGGATGGAGGAAACAACCGCCAATATCCGTCGGGCATGCTCATCCTTTACCCTGGGAAATGAATAGGATCCCGCCGCTCCTTCTGGCCGTGCTGCTCGCGGCCGGCCTGCTCCGGCCTTCGGCACTGCATGCCCAGCAGGCTCAGGGAAAGTACGTGACGCTGCACTATTCCAGCAGGGAACTTCTCAAGAAGTGCAACGAAGAACTCGACCTTGGCCGCAAACTGGGTCGCCACATCCAGAATCGCAATATCGTCACCATCGAGGACGAGGTACTGGCCAAGCTCGACACCATCATGGAAAAAGCCGAGGTGGTGCTCGACATGTTCCCCGACAACCTGCGGATCAATGTCGTCCTGCTGGCCTCGGCAGACGATGTCTCACGGGTCTTCGCACAGAAATACGGCAAAAGCGCCAACCACATCGCCTATTACTCGCTGTCTGAAGACACCATCTATGTCTCGGTGGAAAATGCCCGTCTGGAAGTCATCGCCCACGAAATGGCCCACGCCATTGTGGACCATTATTTCACGGAACGACCGCCGTACAACATCCACGAGTTGATGGCCCAGTTCGCGGAAAAACACATCACGGACTGACGGACGGGGAAAACGGCAGGGTACAGAATGCCTCGGCGGCGGGCCCCCGACCGGGGCCGCCGACTGCCGGTACCGTTGCCGAGGCGCGGAAGTGTCGTGCCAGGTGGTCAG
>CAYYWK010000277.1:0-4823 GCA_964475345.1 uncultured Desulfobulbus sp. | reverse complement strand
GACAGATTTCCGTGTTCTAAAATATAGGTGCCTTCGCCGCCGACATTATAGCCAAGAGCGAGGGTATCGGTGGAAATGGCGCTATCGACATCTTGAGTGAAGGTGCCTTTGCCCTCGGCTCCGACAATGATCGACGGCGCCTCGACAGAAGATCCTGGGCCGCTGAGGGAGTATGAACCTGTGCTGCCTGCAGCGGCGCCAAGGAGGAGTTTCTGGCCGATGATGGTATTGGTGCCGCCGGTCTGGGTAAAGGATCCGTTCCCTTTATCGCCGACAACCAAATTGTAAGCAGATAGAGAGCCACCATCCTGCTTAAAAAGACCGGTGCTCCCCATGGAGCGGCCAATAAAGATGCCGTTATCGTCGCTGGTTCCAAAAACATTAAGAACCCCGTCAGATAGCGTGTATGTGCCTTGGGAACCATCTTCGGTGCCGACGTTCAATTCATGCCAGGCGGTATTGCTGCCGCCAGTTTGTTGAAACGTCCCGATACCATGCCATCCCACATACTGCCAGCCGGTATCGAGGCTGCCAGTTTCCAGAACATAATTGCCAATGCCTGAGGATTCTTTCCCGATATAGAGATCGGCGCTGGAGCCGGTCAAGTCGACGTTTCCTCCCGCTTGGCGGAAGGAACCAGTTCCGCCATCGCCAATAAGCATCCAACCACCCACGTATAGGTTGCCGCCAGTTTGAGTGAAGGCTCCAGTGCTACTGCCGCCGACGTTGAGATCTCCGCTGATCGCCAGAAAATAGGGAGCAGTTTGTAGCATCGATGAGTTGTTATCTATGTTCAAGGATCCGAGAGGAGAAGCCTCGGGGTAATCGAAGTTGTAGATGGTTTGGTACCCATTCAAGATATATGCATTGTCACCTCCGACCGGGACATCGAGATCACTCAATGTTGAAGGAACTGAATTCTCATCATTCCAGTTATAAGTGATGTTCCAGTCAGGGGAGAGGATTTCAATAGAAGAAACTCCATCGAAATAACTATAGCCTGGATACCAGATCATGTACTTGTCTGCTGCCTGGGCTGGTGTTCCCAGAAAGGCCGTTCCACAGATCAAGACGAGTGAAAATGCAACCCGTTTTTTTCTTTTACAGGGAAACGATGGAAGACTGCAGATAAATCGAACGTTCATGCCGGTATCCTCCTCTAGAAAAATGCAATCAGTATGCTTCTTCCGGAAACATTCCGTCAAAAGCTCCACTGCTCATTTACACAATCATAGAGAACCGAATGAAAAGCAATTTCCTCTGCAAGGTATGGAGATGGCCAATATGAACGCCACGATGCCCGGCCTTTCAGGTTCAAATTGACCACTGAGGTTCATGAAATAGCGCTGGCGAAACGACCGGAAGACCCGACTGGCACGAATTGAAGAGCAAGAATCGCTCCAGGCTATGTAGCTATTTTAAGGTTATTTTTCAAATGCATAGAATGTATACTACGCTGTAGAGTAGTGATATTTTTCGGAATGTCGGAAGTTTTGTCGATAAATGTCGGGAAGCCGGAATTTTCAGGGGTGAACGGTACATCGGGTAACCACGACTGCCGAGTTCACGGATGTTCTGGAAATGCGAGATGGAGAATGTGCTGAAGCCTTGTCATGCCAAAGGCAAAAGGTGAGAATCAGTTCGATGTGCTCTGTCGATACATATGAGCCGCAGTTTTTTTTTCCGACAGGAGCGCAGCACGCGCCAGCAATCTGCGGAAATCAGCGTGAAGGTGGTGAGCCGGCAGAAAAAGAGAGAGTGTAATGCGTAATGAGCCTAAAAATGTCGCAATATTCTCGCTGCTCGTCGTCACTCACATTTCTTATGGAAATGGCTTTGAAGCGCTCAGGAATCCGTAGGTCGGGAGTTCGAATCTCTCCTGGTGCACCAGTAAAATCAAAGGGGTTAAGCCGAACTGGCTTAATCCCTTTTTCCGTTACGCTCACTGTGCGCCGGCCTGGCGGCCTCGATGCGCTGTGTGCGGGCGACGCCGGCTGGCGGCAAACCATGCCTGTATCCCGCACTCATCGGGCGATGTGCAACGCTGCCTGCCTGAGCCGATGCCAACGGAGCCAGAACAGAGCCGGTAGCAGGGCGACAATCAGGGCCAGCGGGATATAGCCGAAGCGGGTGAGCCATGCCGAGATCCGTTCGAGGTTGTCGCCGAGCAGATACCCCAGCACCAGGAACTCGCCGATGCCGATAATCACCCCGAGTGCGTTGAATAGGGCAAAGCGGCAGTACGGTTGCTGAAAAGATCCAGCCAGGGCAGGGATGAACCAGGAGAACGGGCCGGACAAACGGGCCCAGAACACGGCTGCCCCGCCCCATTTATGGAAAAAGGCAGAGCCTTTCTCCCAGGTGCCTGCAGGGATCAACCTGCTGACAACTGGCCGGCGCCCGCACTTCTCCAGAAACTCAGGACCGAAGGTTCGCCCCAGCCAGTAGCTGACGTTGTCGCCGAGAATGCCGCCGGCATACAGGAGCAACGCCACCAGCCAGATGTCGAGGGTGCCGGCGCCTGCCAGCAGCGACCCCGAAAGGAAGAACAGCTCGCCATGGACAATCAGGGAGAAAGGAAGCAGGGTTTCAAAAAACGCGCCAAAAAACAGAATGGGGTAGGCGAGATTTCTGTGCTGGCTGAAATACAGCAGAAATCCTTCGACGGAAGAGAGATCAACGGACAGCATGGTATTTCATCCTCAGTTTCAGGCGCATCGGCAACAGCGCCCCAGCCATCCAGAACAGGCTGAGCCGCAGATAGCCCATCGAGTTGAAGCGCCTTGTAGAGGTTGAGACCTGGTCTGTCGGCAGGAAGAAAAAGCGTCCGTGGGCGAGGCAGCCTTTCAGAAACAGCAGGTCTTCCGCCAGCTCCAGGTCGGCCCTGAAGCCCACCTTTCTGGCGACAGCTGTTCGGGCTATCTGCAGGGAGTACGAGGTTCGTGTCAATCGATGCACCCAGTCGTACAGTCTGAACCACAGCGCCTCACCCCGCGAATGCGGGGCACGGGGCGAAATCCGGCAGGTGCCGGCGCTTGCGGAGCCCGCGGTGCGGTTGAGGCGGGTATTGAGATGCCGCAGAAAATTCGGCCCGAGATGGGTGTCCGCGTCACAGAAGACGATCCACTCAGACTCTGGAGATGCCTGCGCAATTCCCAGGTTCTTTGCCCGGGATACCCCTTTGCAGCTCTGCAGCACCTTGATTTTCCGGTCTCCAGCAGTGGCGGCAAGCCGGCGGGCGACTGCGAGGGTTGCGTCGGACGAACCGTTCTCGACAACGATGATCTCGTAGCAATCGGGTGGGTAGTCCTGGGCAAGCATCCTCAAAACGGTCGCCTCCAGTTCGGCCTCCTCGTTGTGGGCCGGCAGGACGATGGAGATGAAGGCGGTCCGCAAGAGGCGGGCCACCGATGAGCGGACTCGCCGCACCGATTCACCGGTCCGCCAGGGCGGGGCGAACCTGGTTGCCTGGCGGCCCCTGAGCACAGCCTCGGCAAGATCTATGGCATGGTCCTGCATGGCGGTGGCAAAAAAATTGCCCTTCCGCAGATGCTCGGCAAGGTAGACCTGTTCCGTCTGGTTGGGGGTAGGGATCAGCAGGCCGGGTTTGTCATGTTCGACCAGGTCCATGATCGTGGTATAGCCGGCGCGGCCGATGATCATCCCCGCGCGGTTGAAAAGCTCCTGCCGCATTTCCCCATCAACCATCGGGTGGACGATGATATCGTGGGCCACCTTCGGGAGAACCGCAGCGCCATCCTGCTGGCCGAGAATGAAGACTTTTCGGCCCGGCAGGGTGGAGGCCTGTTCCAGCAGCGTCTGCACGAAGGCTTCCTTGTGCTCGAAGAGGTAGCCGCTGATCACGAACAGGTAATCGATATCCCGTTCAAGGCCCAGATGGCGGTACGAAGAAAGGATGCCCACATGGTGATGGGCATATCTCTCAAGCAGTGGGGAGTGCGACAGGATCCCGCTGAGATTGCGACTTTCGGAGGGAAAGTCGGGAATCAGGATCATGTCGAACTTGCCCAGGGCGCAGAGATTGACGTATTTCGTGAGGCGAAAGGCAAACTTCAGCAGCGGAGGCGGATTGAAGGCCACCTGGTGGGTGAGGATGAAGCTCGGCGTCTTTTCACCGTGGAACCCGTAGCGGCCGTCGCTGATGATGAAGTCGAACTCCTCCTCCACCGTCTTCAGCCAGCGGTGCTCTTTGCGGATCAGGCGCCAGGTCTGCAGAAGGTCGAGCGCCAGGTAGAGGTACAACCGCCAGCCGGTTCCGCGCTCAAGAGGTGGGTAATCGGCCATGTCGAGAAAAGTCACGGCCGGGCGGCTGCTCAGCTCGTCGCGCAGCATCTGCAGGGCGCCTGCCGAGGAGACGATGGTGAGTGACCAGCCGTCGTCGAGGTAGGCGTTGATGATGGCCAGGCTTCTGGTGACGTGCCCCAGCCCCAGGGAGCTGATCGCAAACAGTCCCCGGCCGCGGTGTTTTTTCATGAATGACACGATGCAGGAGTATCTATCGGTGAACGGCTCTTCCGGCGCCACCGGGATCTATCCGATCATTTTTTTCGGTGCAGCAGAACAATTGGCCCAAACATACTCCGCGATGTTTATATTGCTGTTAAAGTCCTGTTCGGTGCTGGTTTGCACGCCGCTTTCTCTGGCAAAAGCCCACCTGGTACGGTC
Source organism: uncultured Desulfobulbus sp. (assembly GCA_964475345.1). Taxonomy (GTDB): domain Bacteria; phylum Desulfobacterota; class Desulfobulbia; order Desulfobulbales; family Desulfocapsaceae; genus Desulfoprunum. Next base: position 137 of record CAYYWK010000277.1, on the reverse strand, counting down.
AGCGGAATGATATTTCAATGGAAAAAACACCAGATTTTGAAGACCGATGGAGGTTGAAAAAAATGGCATCCGACAACCCTGTCCAGCCCCTGCAGAAAGTCCAGGTGGCCCTCACTGCCGGAAGCCGGCCCGGGGCA
>CAYYWK010000276.1:0-4827 GCA_964475345.1 uncultured Desulfobulbus sp. | reverse complement strand
GTGCAATGGTATCACATCGCGAGGATTACGCAATGATTTTATTGCCTGGATTTGTATTTGAAATCAATCGCAATACGGTCTGTTTTCCTTGGTAGAACGGTTGGAGCACTGGCTGCAAACGGCAAAAGGGTTGACACCCGACAGAACTCGGGTATCATTCTGGGCTGTGAAATTCCTGAAGAAACCTGAAATCGGCTGACTGCCGCTGCCAAATCCCTCCCGGGCATAGCCAGTGTATCCAGAGTATCCATTCGTCTCGAGATTTTTCTCGATTGCAGGGCATCGGCTGCATTATCTCGATGAAGGAGAGGGACCGGCGATCGTCCTCGTCCATGGCAACCCGACGTGGTCTTACTACTACCGCAGGGTCATCGGCCTGCTGCGAAATACGCATCGAGTCATCGCCGTCGACCACATAGGTTGCGGCCTGTCCGAAAAACCCCAGCAGTACCGTTATACCCTTGCCCAGCACATCGAAAACCTGCAGCTTCTGATCGGGCATCTGCGGATCGATCGCTACTCGTTGATCGGCCATGACTGGGGCGGGGCGATCGGCATGGGTTGTGTAGGGTCTCATCCAGAGCGGATCGAGAAACTGGTGATGATGAACACTGCCGCTTTCCGGTCGACCCGCATCCCCCTGCGGATCAGGGTCTGCCGCTGGCCGTTGCTTGGCCCGCTGCTGGTCAGGGGGCTGAACGCCTTCGCCGGGGCCGCCCGTTTCATGGCTGTGGAAAAACCACTGCCAAAAGAAGTGGCGCAGGCCTACGCAACCCCTTACGACAGCTGGCGAAACCGGGTTGCCGTCAGCGAATTTGTCAGGGATATTCCGCTCAAGCCTGGAGATCGCAGTTACCGCACGCTGGTTGAGATCGAGCAGCGGCTCGCGACGTTTCGCGAGTTGCAGGTGCCGCTGCTGTTGTTGTGGGGGGGGAGGGATTTCTGCTTCGACGAGGTCTTCTACCGGGAGTGGTGTCAACGTTTTCCGCAGGCCCAGAGGCACTATTTTTCAGATGCCGGACACTACGTCCTCGAGGACAAGTTTGCCGAGATAGCTCCGCTGCTGGAGCGGTTTTTCGGTGGCGGGACATCGCCCGGGACGACGGTGAGCTGATGTCCGGAAACATTGCAGAGACCCTCGACCAGGCAGCGCTGCGCCTGGGTGAGCGCACCGGCCTCATCGAGGTGAAAAGCGGCAGGAGCCTCAGCTTTGCCGATTTGAGCCGGCGATCGTCGGCCTTTGCCAGGTATCTCATTGAAAGAGGAGTAAGCCCTGGCGACCGGACGATGCTGATGGTACGGCCGTCTGCCGATTTCATCTGCCTGACCTTCGCCCTGTTCAAAATCGGAGCGCCGGTGATCCTGATCGATCCCGGCATGGGCTATGTCAACCTGCTGCGCTGCATCGAGGGAGTCAGACCCCGGATCCTGATTGGCATTCCCCAGGCCCTGCTGCTGTCCCGTCTGTACCGCAAACCTTTCGCAAGCATCGAGCGCAGCTTCTGCTGCGGTTTTACTGCGGGCGTTTTCGGGCCGGACACCAGAGGGGTGCTCGATGACTCCGACCGGGCTTTTCCCTGCCATGTCCCGGCTGAAGACGATCTGGCGGCGATCATTTTCACCACCGGCTCCACCGGCCCGCCAAAGGGCGTGCGGTTCGAGCATGCGATCTTCGCCGCTCAGTTGAAGTTGATCAGGGAGTATTACGGCATAACGGAAAACGATGTCGACCAGCCGGCGTTTCCGCTGTTCGCTTTATTTTCCACTGCTCTCGGGGCATGCGCGGTGATTCCCGACATGGACCCGACCCGGCCGGCGAAGGTTGATCCGCAAACATTCATCGCTTCGCTCATGAAGCATCAGGTCAGCTATTCTTTCGGTTCGCCGGCGCTGTGGAATGTTGTCAGCAGCTACTGTATCGCCCAGGGGATCGTCCTGCCGTCACTGAAGAAGGTGCTGATGGCCGGAGCCCCCGTGCCGGGCGATCTTCTCGAGAGGGTGCAGGCGATCCTGCCGGAGGATGCAGTCGTCCATACGCCCTACGGCGCCACTGAAAGCCTGCCCATCGTCTCCATGGAAGGTCGCGAGATACTGGAACAAACCTGGCCGCAGAGCCGTCAGGGCAAGGGGACCTGCGTCGGCAGGGCGCTGCCTGGAATAGAGGTCAGGGTTATCCGCATCGTCGAAGGGGAACTGCCGGACTACGCCTTGGTCGAGGAACTGCCACCTGGGGAAATCGGCGAGATAATCGTCCGCGGCGATGTGGTCACTCGCGCCTATGAGAACAACGAGAGGGAAACGCGACTGGCCAAGATCCGCGACGGGGCGCTGTTCTGGCACCGGATGGGCGACACCGGCTATCTCGACGGGCAGGGACGACTGTGGTTCTGCGGCCGCAAGGCGCATCGGGTGATCACCGCCGAAGGCACCATGTTCACCATCTGCTGCGAGGCCATCATCAACGGTCATCCCGAGGTGTTTCGCTCGGCGCTGGTTGGAATCCCTGCTGCGGGTGGGGGAAGCACCAGGGAACCGGTGATGATCGTCGAGCTGTTTCCAGGCGTAAGGAACAGGTCCCGGATCCTGGAAGAGGTGAGGGCGCTTGCCGGCGGACACCCGCTGACCGCGAATATACGGCATTTCCTCATCCATGATGACTTTCCCGTCGATATCCGCCATAATGCAAAGATATTCAGGGAGAAGCTGGCAGTGTGGGCGCACGGCAAGATGGGGGGCAGATGAAAAGTGTCCTGGTAACAGGAGGCGGTGGTTTCGTCGGCAGGGTCGTGGTCAGGATGCTCCGCGAACGCGGTCTGTCCTGCCGGGTCGTCGGCCGTCGCCGCTATCCCGAAGTGGAGTCGATGGGTGCGGAATCCATCCCCTGCGACATCCGGGACTTCGAAAAACTGCGAAAGGCCTGCACCGGCATCGACACGATCTTCCATACCGCCTCGCTGGCCGGAATCTGGGGGCGGGAGGAGGAGTACCGATCGATCAACGTGACCGGCACCGAAAACGTCCTCAAGGCCTGCCGAGAGGCGGGAGTGCAGCGCCTGGTCTATACCTCGACACCCTCGGTGGTCTTCGATCGCCGCCATATCACCGTTGGCGACGAGAGCCTGCCCTACGCAAAGAAGTTCCTCTGCCATTATGCCCGCACCAAGGCGGAGGCCGAGCGTCTGGTGCTTGCCGCTGACGGCGAGGGTTTCAGGTCCTGCGCCATCCGGCCGCACCTGGTCTGGGGCCCCGGAGACCCGCATCTTATTCCCAGGCTTGTCGCAAAAGGCCGGGCGAGGCAACTGAAACGAGTGGGAAAGGGGGATAACCTGGTGGACATCTCCTATGTCGACAATGTCGCCCATGCCCATATCCTCGCAGGTGTGGATCTTGCCGGCAGGGGAAATGCCTCCGGCAAGGCCTATTTCATCAGCCAGGGCGAACCGGTGAGGTTGTGGGACTGGATCAACGGCCTGTTTGCACGGCTGGAAATCCCGCAAGTCTGCGGCTCTCTACCTTTCCCGCTTGCCTATGGGATCGGCGGGGTTCTCGAACTGCTGCACAGCGCCTTCCTGCCAGAAAGGGAACCGCGGATGACCCGTTTTCTGGCTGAACAATTGGCCAAATCGCATTATTTTTCCATCAGCAGGGCAGAGAGGGATTTCGGCTATGCACCGATCGTCTCGACGGCCCGGGGAATGGAACTCCTTGTTGCCTGGATTGCAGCGCATGAGAAAAATACTTGAGCGGCTGGTCGCAGCCATTGTCGTTGTCGCGCTCGGGGGCGTGGTGCCGTTGCCCAGGGCGTCTGCCTTCAGTATCGGTGAAGAGCGTGAGGTAGGGGAAAAGCTGCTCTTTACGGTCCGCTCCGCTTTTGAACTGGTGGATGATCCGGACGTGAGCCAGTATATCAACAGGCTCGGCCAGGAGGTGCTCAGGGTCTCCGGTGCACAGTACTTCGATTACCGGTTCTTTATCATCAGCGACAACGAATTCAACGCCTTTGCCGCCCCGTCGGGCTTGATCTTCTTCTATACCGGGCTGATCTCGATGATGAACTCGGAGGATGAACTGCTGTCGGTAATGGCCCATGAGATCGGTCATATCTCCAAACGGCATCTGGCCTCGCGGATGGAGAAGAGCAAGATCGTCGGCATAGCCTCGGTGGGAATGGCCATCGCCGCCCTGGCCTTCGGCAGCGGTGCTGCTGCACCGACCCTGGCGATGGGGTCGCTGGCCGCAGGTCAGAGCGCCGCACTGCATTTCAGCCGACAGGACGAGGAAGAGGCTGATCTGCTGGCCTATGGCTGGCTGAAGGAGATGGGGCGAGACCCGGAAGGGCAGGAAAAGATGCTGCGGACCATGCGGCGTGTCGCCAGGTACCGCAGCGAGAGGTTGCCGCAGTACCTGCTCACCCACCCGGAAACCGAGGCCCGCCTCGATTACGTCCAGTCGCTGCTTGATAACGAGCGGCCAGTTGCAACCAAGAGACCGGTCGACGAATTCGAATTTTTTCGTTTCAAGTACCGTCTGATGTCGCAGGTCCAGGACAAGACCTCGTTGCGTACGCTGCTGGCGGGAATAGTCGCCAATCCAAAATCGACGCCATTTGCCGTCAGCATGGCCAAATACGGTCTGTCGCAGGTGGACAGACTGGAAAACAATTATGACAGCAGCCTGAAACTAATGGACGAGGTCATCGCCGCTTTTCCACTGCAGCCGATGCTGCAGGTGGACAAGGCGGTTATCGAGCTTGCCGCCGGCAGGGTAAAGGAGGCCCGGGCGAGGCTTGAGAAGAGTGTCGCTGCCGACAGGACCAACAGCTATGCG
>CAYYWK010000275.1:0-4833 GCA_964475345.1 uncultured Desulfobulbus sp. | reverse complement strand
ACCTTCGCCGGGATGGTGGGGCAGAGGCGGATCCAGGGCGCCGTCTTTGCCGAATTCCTGGTGGCCGAGGACCAGCCGGTGTTCAGAGCCCGCCTGCGCACCTTTTTCCGGCGACCGGCGGACAAGAAGATCGAAGTCCGCATCGACACCGGCAGCGCCAGGCCACGTCACGTCTCCCTTGCTGCCGCCCTGATGCAGAAGGCTGATGAAGACGAACAGGCGGTGCAGGATGAACTGTTCGTCACCGTCACCGATGTCAGCGAACTGGTCAGGGTACAGGAGGAGCTGCAGCGTTCGCAGCAGTTCACGCTGGCCATCCTCGATTCGCTGACGGCTCATGTCTGCGTCCTCAACAACCGGGGCGAGATCATCGCGGTCAACGAGGCCTGGCGCCGTTTTGCCGCCGCCAATCCCCCGGTGGGCGCCAATGTCTCGGAAAAGGCCAACTACTTTTCGGTCTGCGAGGTGGCAGATGGCGAGGAGTTGTCCTATGCCACGACCTTCGCCGCAGGCATCCGGGCGGTGCTGGAGGGAAGGGAGGATTCCTTCAGTCTTGAATACCCCTGCCACTCGCCGGACGAGGAACGCTGGTTCATCGGCCGGGTGACCCGGCTGGCCGGCTATTTGCGCGGCCATGCGGTGGTGGCCCACGAGAACATCACCGAACGCAAGCGGATGGAGAGGGAAAGACTGGCCCTCCGCGACCAGGTCAGCCAGCTGGCCAAGGCCGAGAGCCTCAGCAACATGGCAGGGGCCGTTGCCCACAGTTTCAACAATTCGCTCTCCGTCGTTGTCGGCAATCTCGAGATGGCCCTCGATGACCTGCTGCATGGACGCAGTGCGGTGAAGAGTGTCGAGTTGGCTCTCAGGGGGGGGTGGCGGGCCGCCAAGACCAGCGGCCTGATGCTGACCTACCTCGGGCATGGCATGGAGCAGCGGGAGAGCCTCGATCTCTGCCGGGTCTGCAGCGGTATTGTCGAGGACCTGCTGGAGAGCAAGCCGAAGGGGCTGCTGATCGAAACCTCCTTCCCGTCCCCCGGCCCGCTTGTGGAGATCCACCGCGACCAGATCCGGCAGATCCTCGCCAACCTGGTGGAAAATGCCTGGGAGGCCATGGAAAACAATCCCGGCAGGATCGACATGGCGATCGACACCGTCGAGGCCTCCGCCATGGACAGCAGCCATCGCTTCCCCCTCGACTGGCAGCCCAATGAGCGGAACTATGCCCGCCTGATCGTGGCGGACAACGGTTGCGGCATCGCCGGGGATGACCTCGACCGCATCTTCGATCCCTTCTTCACCACCCGCTTTGCCGGTCGCGGCATGGGGCTGGCGGTGGTGCTGGGGATCCTCCGGGCCCATGACGGCTGCGTGACGGTGGCCAACCGGCCCGGAGGGGGGACGACCTTCCAGGTGTACCTGCCGGTGGGCGGCGGGAAGACGAACGCCGCTGGCCGCCCCTCGCCTTGACTTTGCCGGAGGCGAACTGATACAACGGAGGAAGGGGCGGGAAAGTCGGATCTAAGGTAGCAGAATCACATTTTTTCCAGTTCGGTGCTCCAGCGGCTGCCTGATTCTCGGAAGTTGAGAAATCGCGGGCATTGCAGGCAACTGCCGGCACCGGCAACTTTCCAGCCTGGCAAGGGAAGGCCATGAACGAGGAAATGAGCGGTACAGAGCGGGAACTGGAGGCCTTGCGGGCGGAGATCGAAGCCCTGCGGCTGGAGAAGAGCCTGCTGCGAGCCGACTGCGACCGCCTGCGGCAGCTCTACCAGCGGGTCCCGCTTGGCTACCAGTCGCTGGACGAGAACGGCTGCTTCCTGGCGGTCAACGATGCCTGGCTCGACATCCTCGGTTATCGCGAAGAGGAGGTCATCGGTCGCAACTTCGGCGAGTTCCTGCATCCGGACTGGCAGGAGCATTTCCGCGAGAATTTTCCCCGTTTCAAGGCCATCGGCGAGATTCTCGGGGTCGAATTCGAGATGCTCTGCCGGGACGGGCGTGCTATCACCGTCGCCTTCGACGGGAGGATCGGCCTTGACCATGAGGGCCGCTTTCAGCAGACCCACTGCATCTTCCGCGACATCACAGCCCGCCGGGCCGAGGCCGCCCGGCGCGATGCGGAGCGCCAGCTGCTGCGCATCTGCCATCTGGCCGGCGATACCCGCGAACTGGTGGGCAGTCTCATCGACTTCTTCCAGGAACTGACGGGTTGCGAGGCAGTGGGCATCCGCCTGCGGCGCGACGAGGACTACCCGTATTTCGAGAGCCGCGGCTTCCCGCAGCGTTTCCTCCGCACCGAGAATTTTCTCTGCGAGCGCACGGCAGACGGCAGTATCATCCGCGACGCCGCCGGCAACCCGGTCCTCGAGTGCATGTGCGGTAACGTCCTGCGGGGCCGCTTCGACCCGGACCTGCCCTTCTTCACCGCCGCCGGCAGTTTCTGGACCAACAGCACCAGCGAGTTGCTGGCGGCGACCTCCGAGGCCGACCGGCAGAGCCGCACCCGCAACCGCTGCAACGGCGAGGGCTACGAGTCGGTGGCCCTGATCACCTTCCGCCTGCGCGACGAGACCTTCGGTCTCTTGCAGCTCAACGACCCCGCAAAGGGGCGGTTCACGCCGGAGTTGATCGGCCAGATCGAGGAGCTGGCCGCCTATGTCAGCCTCAGCCTCTCCAAGCACCTGGCCGACTCTTCCCGCCAGGAAACCGAGGAAAAATACCGGCTGCTGGTCGAATCGGCCCAGGAGGGCGTCTTCATCGCCCGCAACCAGCGCCTGCTGCTGGCCAACCCGGCGGCGGCGCGGATTTCCGGCTACAGCGTCGAGGAGCTGCTGATGCGCTCCTTTGCCGAACTGATCCACCCCGAGGACCTGCCGATGGTGGCGGGTATCCACCAGGGAAGGCTGCGCGGCGACGAGGTGCCGGAGGTCTACAGTTTCCGCATCATCACTGGCGATGGCAGCCTCCGGTGGGTGGAGGTGAACGGGGCCCTGATCAGCTGGGAAGGGGCGCCGGCGACGCTGAATTTCGTCACCGACATCACCGGGCGCCGGCGGGCCGAGGAGGCCCTCCGCGCCAGCGAGCGTCTCCTCAACGCCAGTCAGCGCCTGACCAGGGCCGGGGGCTGGGAGTGGCATGTGCAGGAAAAGACGATGACCTGGACTGAGGAGACCTTCCGGATTCATGAACTCGACCCAGGCGAGATCGAACCGGGATCTCCGGCGTTCGTGAACAGGAGTCTGGCCTGCTATCGGGATGAGGACCGTCCGGTCGTCGAGGCCGCCTTCCGGCGCTGTGTCGCGGAGGGTGTCCCCTACGACCTCGAAGTTCCCTTCACCACCTGCGCGGGCCGCCACCTGTGGATCCGCACCACCGCCGAAGCTGTGCGGGAAGATGGCAGGATTGTCAGGGTTGTCGGCAACATCGTTGACATCAGCGACCAGCACCGGGCCCTCGAGGAGCTGAAGATCTATGCCGATATCGTCTCATCCACCTCGGACGGCATGGCTTTTCTCGATACCGACTATCGCTATGTCATCGTCAACGACACCTATGAACGGTTTTCCGGGGTGGCCAGGGAGCAGTTCATCGGTAGAACGGTAGCCGAGTACCTCGGCGAGGAACTGTTCCAAGAGCAGCTCAAGCCGCTTCTCGACCGTTGCCTGACGGGTGAAACCATCAACTACCAGCGCGAATTTACGTATCCGATGCTGGGCACGAGATGCATGGACATCTCGTATTTTCCGTTTCGCAACGACAACCGGGTCATTGCCGGGATTGTCGTCACCAACCGGGATATCACCGAACAGCGCCGGATTGACGCGAAACTGCGGGAGAGTGAGGCGGCGATGCGGGCCATTTTCGAAGCCGCCCAGGAGAGCATCCACCTGCTGGATGCCGACGGGACGGTGCTGATGGCGAACGCTGTCACCGCCAAGCGTCTGGGTGTCGACCTCGATGCGCTGCTGGGAAGAAATGTCTTCGAGCTTTTTCCTCCCGAGGTGGCACGCCAGCGCCGCTCCGTGATCGAAGATGCCCTCGCAACCGGGGTTCCGCAGGTCCTGCAGGACGAACGGGCGGGCCGGGTTTTCGAGACGACGGTCTGCCCGGTGGTCGATGCGGGCGGCACGGCGTCCCGGGTGGCGGTGTTCTCAAAGGACGTCACCGATCGCAGCCTGGACGAGCGGCAGTTGCGCCAGCAGGCGATGATCCTCGACCAGATCTCCGACGCGGTGACGGTGACCGACCTGGACGGGATCATTACCTACATCAACCAGGCCTCAGCCGAAATACTCGGTCGGTCAAGGGATGAGCTGATCGGCAGGCACGTCGAGGTTCTCGGCAGTGACCCTGCATACGGTGCCAGCCAGCAGCAGATTGTCGAGATGACCACGGCCCATGGCAGCTGGCAAGGGGAGGTGGTCAATTTCACCCCGGATGGCCGGCGGATCCTGATGGACTGCCGGGTCAACACGTTGTTCGGCAAGCAGGGCCAGAAGATCGGCATGTGCGGCATTTCCACCGACGTCACCGAGAAACGGCGGACCGAGAGCCTGCTGCAGGCCCGGCTGCGGTTGAGCGAAGAGGCGGCTGCCCTGAATCTGGACGACCTGATGCAGCTGGCCCTCGACGAGGCCGAAAAGCTGAGCGGCAGCCGGATCGGCTTTTTCCACTTTCTCGAGGCCGACCAGCGGACAATCTCGCTGCAGGCCTGGTCGACGGCCACCGTCCGCGATTTCTGCCAGGCCGAGGGCAAAGGGCGGCATTACGGCCTCGAGCAGGCCGGGGTCTGGGCCGACGCCATCCGCCTGCGACAACCGGTGATCCACG
>CAYYWK010000274.1:0-4833 GCA_964475345.1 uncultured Desulfobulbus sp. | reverse complement strand
CCACCCCCCACGGCCGCCATGCCGACCACGAGGGCTTCCCGATCGGCGGTGCCGAGATCATCAACAGCCTGCAGGCGCCGGTCTTCATCGAGCGGGTGTCGCTTGCCGACGCCAAAAAGGTGATGAAAGCCAGGATGGCGATCCGCAAGGCCCTGCGCAACCAGGTCGAGCGCAAGGGCTTTTCGCTGGTGGAGGTGCTGTCGCCCTGCCCGGTCAACTGGAAGATGAGCCCGGTGGCGGCCAGGAAATGGATCGAGGAGTGGCTTGAGCCGGTTTTCCCGGTGGGCAACCTCCGCGACCTGGCCAAAGGGCCCTTCGACCCGGCCGAACGGAAACAGCCGGCGAAACTGAGTGACCGCAGGATCCTCGAAATCCTCGGCGCAAACGAGGACGAGGTACACACCCCGACGGTTGAACTCGCCGAGGAGCAGAACGTCAAGATCGCCGGTTTCGGTGGCCAGGGGGTGCTGTCCACCGGCATCCTGCTTGCCAACTGCGCCATCGCCGAAGGTCTCAGGACCACCTGGCTGCCTTCCTACGGGGCGGAGATGCGCGGCGGCACCGCCAACGCCAGCGTCAACATCTCGACCGGGCCGATCGGTTCGCCGATCGTCGCCAGGCCCAACGCCCTGATGGCGATGAACCTGCCTTCGCTGGACGCCTTCGAGGACAGGGTCCGACCGGGCGGCCGGATCTATGTCAACGCCTCCCTGGTCCCGCGCCAGGTGCGACGGACGGATGTCAGAGCCTTCCACGTTCCGGTCACCGACATGGCCAACGCCATCGGCGCCGCCCAGATCGCCAACGTCATCCTGCTGACCGTCTACGCCCTCGACAGCGGGACGATCACCCTGGAGACGCTGCGCCGGGTGATCCCGCTGTCGCTCAAGCGCAAGAACCTGGTGGACATCAACATGCGCGCCATCGACGCCGGCAGCGAGTGGTACCGGCAGCAGGCAGCGGGGTAAGCCGCCACCGTACCGGAATTTTTCTCTCCACCGGCCCCCCTTCCAGCTTCCCATCAGCACTGCCGTTCCACAACCACCCTCAAGGAACAACCCGTATCCCGACGACGGCCCATCGCGGGATACGGGGGCACGGCGTCGCCACATCCGCCGGCACACCCCCGTAGCCACTGCCCGCCCCCGATGATGTCCCGATTCCGGACCGTTTGCAAACTTCCGAACAGACATCATCCCTTCCCGTACAGCAATATTCCTGTCGCATCCATACCGACGCTGTCATCCAGTCCATGCGTATGAAGTTTGTCAGAACACTTCTATAGAACCCTGCAGTTAGAGCGGCGATCGCCCGAAAAGCCGGGACAAGCCCATTGCGGGGAGCCAGATCGTCAGCTGTTCAACCGCGCGCTGCCACAAACAGTGATCAAACCGTGCGGCACTCCCATCGCCAGATCGGCCGCAACCTTCACGGGAAAACCGGCATGACTGCGACCATCGTGCAGATCGCTGCGCACAATTTGCAAGCAAACAACAATGCCCTGAAATCGCTCCCCTCATCTTCTCATGGATAGCCGAAAACGGTGAACGAATATGCCTCCATCGATACTCCGCCGCATGTCCATCCCCGTGTTGTCCTGCCTCCTTCACCCCGTTTTTTGGCCCTGCCCGTTTTCCGCGCACGCGGCTTCTGTTGCCTACACCTACGATGCCAGGCATCGCTTGACCAATGCGGCCTACGATAACGGCGCCGCCATCGGTTTCACCTACGATGCGGCAGGCAACAGGCTGACACGCCTCTCTTCAGGAGCGACCTTCAGAATGTACGAAGACGCCGAAGACGGCACCATTGACGGCTGGGAGATCTACGACAGCGACCCGAGCGGTGCTGCCATTGCCAATGTTGACGACCCGGAGCGCAACAGCAAGGTGATCGAGTTCAGAGGCAGCGGGACAAACAATGGCTACCGGCTCCGCAACGCCGACGGCAGCTATTGGAACGATACACGCTTCAGGATTCTCGAATGGAGCATGAAATACAGCGAGAACTTCGCGGTGTATATCGCTGTCCAGACCAAGGACGGCTTCCGGTATCTCCATTACACACCGACCACGACAGACAAACTGGGGGAAGGGACATACATCCACCATGGCTTTGGAAAGCTCGCGGCGGATGGCAGCTGGCGGACCTACGCCAGGGACCTGGAGTATGACCTGAAGCAGGCCCAGCCTGCCAATGAACTGTGGGCCGTTCTCGGTTTCCTGATCAGAGGCAGCGGTCGGGTGGACGATATCAGAACCATGATCGCCCTTCCTGCGGGTCAGGACACAGATGGTGACGGCTTGACCGACGCAGAGGAAATGGCAACCCGTGGAACCAACCCCTACGAAGCGGACACGGATACAGACGGCATCAATGACGGGGATGAACTCACCTACTGGGGTGGCAACTGGAATGCCGATCCGGATGGTGACGGCCTGATCAACCTGCTCGATCCGGATGCGGACAATGATGGCATTCGTGATGGAGTTGAAATCTCTCAGCACACCGATCCGTCCGATTCTCACTCGGTGCCGGCGGCAATCGTCTACGAAAACGCCGAAGACGGCGGTATCGCCGGCTGGGACATCTTCGACAGTGACCCGGCAGGAGCCGGCATTGCCAATGTCGACGACTTCGACCGGAACAGCCGGGTCATCGAGTTTACGGGCAGCGGGACAAACAATGGCTACCGGCTTCGCAACACCGACGGCAGCTACTGGAACGATACCAGCTACAGAATTCTCGAATGGAGCATGAAGTACGGCGAGAGCTTTTCCATCAACATTGCCGTCCAGACCAGGGACGGTTTCCGCTATCTCAATTACACCCCGACAATGACCGACAAACTGGGGAATGGCACCTCTATCCATCACGGCCTGGGAACACAGGTCCTGGATGGCTCATGGCATACCTTCGTCAGAGACCTGGACTACGATCTCAGAGACGCCCAACCTGACAACCAACTGCAGGCTGTGCTCGGTTTTCTGATCAGGGGCAGCGGCCGGGTGGATGACATCAAAACCTTGAAGGAAATACCTGCCGAGCAGGATTCCGATACCGACGGCCTCGGCGATTCAGAGGAAATGACGACATGGGGGACGAGTCCCTACGATCCCGACAGCGACGACGACGGGCTCGACGACCGGGAGGAACTCACCCTCTGGGCAGCCTCCTGGAATGCCGATCCCGACGACGACGGCCTGATCAACCTCCTCGATCATGACGCAGACAATGACACGTTCAGCGATGGACTTGAAGTCGCGCAGGGATCGGATCCTCTGAATTCCGCATCCTGCCCGACCGCGATACTCTACGAGGATGCGGAAGACGGCGGCATTGAAGGCTGGGAAATTTACGACAGCGACCCGGCCGGAGCCACCATCACCTCTGTCGACGACAGCGAACATGGCGGCAAGGTCATCGAACTCGCCGGCAGCGGGACCGCCAACGGGTACCGGCTCCGCAACCCGGACAGAACATACTGGTATGACAATCATTTCACCAACATTGCATGGAGCATGAAATTCAGCAAGACGTTCACGATCTATATTGCGACCCAGACCAAGGACGGATTCCGCTATCTCTATTACACACCGGTCTCAAATAGCAACCTGGGCGATGGGACATACATCCATCACGGTCTCGGCAAAGGGGCCATGGGCAGCTGGCAGACCTTCACCAGGAACCTGGAGAGTGATTTGAAAGAAGCCCAGCCGGACAACGAGTTGCAGGCGGTTCTCGGTTTTCTGGTCAGAGGCGACGGTCGGGTGGATGACATCAGGACAACAGCCAAGCCAGCCCATTGAGGCAAAGTCTGTTGGAGTCCACATCAGGGCATTTTCACATTGAGCACAAGGAGGCAGACGTGACCCGGCATGACAGACAGTGTTTTCTCAAGTGTATCCTGCCAGTTTTCCTGCTGTTTACCTGGATTATGACGACTGAAGCAGGTGGCAGCGAAGTCCTCTCGTTTTCTGAACCGCCCAGACCCTTGTCCGAGCAGATAGACTGGAAAATCGAGGCGACCCGGGCGGGATTGCAGTGCACAATCTCCCTCAAGCTGCCGCCCCTTGAAAAACCGGAGAAAATGAGGGGGAGGCCGGTTGGCGAATACCGTATCGAGGTGGACGGGATGCTGCTCGATCAGGATTTTTTCGAGCAGCCTGTCGCCACCCTAGAGAGCATCCTGCCATTTGATCGAATCAGCAACGGTGAACACACGATCCTGCTGGAAGTGAGGGGATTTGACGGGAAGGTCTCTTCCCAGAAAAGAACCTTTACCCTGAACTCCAAGCCTACTATGGAAATTGCCGCCCCGGCGAAGGATGACGGTGGCTTCGACCCTGTACTGAAATTTGCGTTCTGGGGCGATGTGGACGGCTTCGCCGGGATGGTGGACATTTTCCTGGACGAGCGACCGCTGCACTCCATTCCCTTCAAGAAAGACCAGAACACGAAAACATTTCCCCTCTCGGAACTTGTCGGCAGAAAGCTTTTCAGGGCCGACCTCCAGCCTGGCACCCATCTCCTGAAGATAGTGCTGCATGGCATCAACGGTTCTTCCGCGATCTCGTATCTGCCGATCGATGTCCCCGCGAAAAAGGCGGCAGTTGCCGTCAAACGCAACGCCAGAAAGGAGGTTGAACGAATTGATATCCAGTTTCCGGAGGCCGCAAATGCAGTGAAGGGGTCGGTGGACATCTTCGCGCAACAATCGGTTGTTCTCTCCATGGCCGCCAAAGATCGAAAAATCGGCATCTCCCGCAACGACATCGAGACGGCCTTCAAGAAACACGGGCAGGCGATCAGCGGGCCAATCTCACTGGTGAT
>CAYYWK010000273.1:0-4843 GCA_964475345.1 uncultured Desulfobulbus sp. | reverse complement strand
CCCACAGCCGGCAGGATCTTTTTCAACGGTGAGAACATCAGCGGCCAGAAGCCCTGGGACCTGTGCAGAAAGGGGCTGGCCCGGACCTTCCAGATCGTCAAGCCCTTTGCCTCGAAGACGGTGCTCTACAACGTCACCGTCGGCAGCTTCGCCACCTGCGAGCGCCGCTCCGAGGCCGAGGCCAAGGCCCTGGGGGTCCTGAAGTTCCTCAACCTGCATGACAAGAAGGATATCCGGGCCGGCAACCTGACGATTGCCGACCGCAAGCGCCTCGAGATCGCCCGGGCGCTGGCCACCGAGCCGAAGCTGCTGCTGCTCGACGAGGTCATGGCCGGCCTCAGGCCCTCCGAGGTCGACGAGGTGGTGGAGATGATCCGCAAGATCCGCGACAGCGGCGTGACCATCCTGCTGATCGAGCATATCATGCGGGCGATCATGGCCCTTTCCGACCGGGTGGTGGTCATCCAGTTCGGCAAGAAGATCTCCGAAGGCGAGCCCGCCGAGGTCGCAGCCGACCCCAACGTCATCAAAGCCTATCTGGGAGACGATTATGTCGCTTCTTGAAGTACGCAGTATCGATGTCAGCTACGGCGATGTCCAGGTCATCTTCGACCTCAGCCTGAAGATCGAGGAGGGGGAGGTGGTCAGCATCATCGGCGGCAACGGCAGCGGCAAATCGACCCTGCTGCGCACCATCTCCGGCCTGATGCAGGCCACCGCCGGCGAGATCACCTTCAACGGCGCGCCTATCCACCGCTCCCAGCCGGAGGAGATCGTCGAACAGGGGATCATCCACGTGCCGGAGGGGCGGCGGCTGTTCTCGCTGATGACGGTGCTCGACAATCTGATCGTCGGCGCCCACAACAGCCGGGCCCGCGGCCAGGCGGCGGCGACGCTGGAGAAGGTCTACGATCTCCTGCCGCGCCTGAAGGAGCGCCAGAACCAGATCGCGATGACGCTGTCCGGCGGCGAGCAGCAGATGGTGGCCATCGGCCGCGGCCTGATGTCCCAGCCGAAGCTCCTGATGCTCGACGAACCGTCACTGGGCCTTGCGCCGATCCTCATCAAGAGCATCTTCGAGACCGTACGGCAGATTGCCGACCAGGGCACCACCGTGCTGCTGGTGGAGCAGGACGTCAAACACAGTCTCAGCCTCTCGGACCGCGGCTATGTCCTCGAGCACGGCCGCATCGCCATCGAAGGCCCGGCCGCGCAGCTCCTTGACGATCCGCACGTCAAGACCGCCTACCTGGGGATCTGAGCCGGCAGCGCCCGCTTCGTCTCCCCAGATTTGCCCTGCCTGCCCTCCGACGGATATTCCGCCGGAGGGCGATGTGTTTTTCCCTCCTGCGATTTTCCTGTTCCTTGAACTTTTAAGTGGTTGATGCGGTTGTTTTTTCCCAAGCTCTTTGCTAGGGTTAGATGTCGGCCCGTGAAGTTCGTTCGGCGGGATTGTTCCTGGCTGCCGCTGCAACCGGCCGGAATGTTCCCGTTACCGCCTGCCGGCAGTGCACTTCCCGGCCCGCCATGCTCCGGGCTGCTGGGAGAACCCCGATGTCACACTGCATCCGGAAGCCTTGCCCATGAATCTCTCCCCCCGGCAGCGGTTTATCCTGAACGCCACCTGCGGATACCTGGCCTTCGGGTTGGCATGGATACTGCTCTCCGATCGCCTGCTGCTCTCGTTCACCGATATTGAGGCCCTGACCAGGCTGTCCATGGCCAAGGGCGTCACCTTCATCCTGCTGACGGCGCTGCTGCTGCTGATCGCCCTCAGCATCATCCCCGACCGGACCAGCGAAGAGTCGCGAACCAGGCTGCGCAGCATCGCCATCGCCGGCTCGAGCGACAGGATTCCCCGCTGGGCCGCCTATCTTTTCGCTGTCGCGCTGTCGGTCGGCATGCTGTATCTCCGCCATGGGATAGCCGTTTCGTTCGGAGAGCGGCCGATGCTGATCCTGTTCATCCCCCCGATCATCCTCAGTTCGGTTCTCGGTGGTCTCGGGCCCGGGCTGGTGGCCACCGCCATTTCGGCATCCGGCATCAATTACATGGCCATCCCGCCGGTGGGCAGCTTCCGCATCAAGGCGGAGCATGACCTGTTTTCCTGGTGCATATTGATTGCAAGCGGCCTTTTGAGCAGCTACCTGAGCGAGCTGCTGCATCGCGCCAGGCGGCAGGCGGAGCGGCGGAGAATCCGCCAGGAAATGGCACAGCAGGAGATTCACCGGCTCAACGCCGAGCTGGAGCAGCGGGTCGCCCTGCGTACAGCCGAACTGACGGCCGCCAACGCCGAACTCGAAAGCTTTGCCTACGCCGTCTCGCATGACCTGCGGGCGCCGCTCAGGGCGATGAGCGGTTTCTCGCAGGCCCTGATCGAGGATTACGGCGGACAGCTGCAGGGCGATGCCCGGACCTATCTCGACCAGATTATCATCGGCAGCCGGCGGATGGGGGAGCTGATCGACGGTATTCTCGCCTTATCCCGCGTCACCCGCGGCGAGTTGCGACGGGATCCGGTGGATCTCTCGGCGATCGCCGAGCGGATCCTGGCGTCTCTGGCCTCGGAAACGCCGGCGAGAGAGGTCCAGTGGCAGGTCGAACCGGGCCTGGTTACCCGCGGCAATGAGCGGATGCTCGAGGCGGTGCTTCGCAACCTGCTGGAAAATGCCTGGAAGTATACCTGCAACACGGAACGGGCGACCATCCGCTTTATCTCCCGGGAGCAGGACGGGACCAGACACTACTGCGTCGAGGACAATGGCGCCGGTTTCGAGAGCGCCCATGCCGGCAAGCTCTTTCAGGCCTTCCAGCGCCTCCACCGCCAGGATGAGTTTCCGGGTCTGGGTATCGGCCTGGCCACCGCCCAGCGCATTATCCACCGCCACGGCGGGACCATTCACGGAACCGGCAGCCGCGAGGGAGGGGCGAGATTCTGCTTTACCCTGCCTGACCCGGGTTTCCAGCACATGCAAGGAGAACAATGAACAAGACCATTCTGCTGGTGGAGGACAATCCCCAGGATGAGATGCTGATCCTGCGGTCACTGAAAAAGGCCAACATCGGCAACCGCATCGATGTGGCGAGGGATGGCCAGCAGGCGCTGGACTACCTGTTCGGCGGGGGCGATGCAACAGCCTCCGGCGGGGCGTCCCAGCCCGCTGTAATCCTGCTCGATATCGGCCTGCCGAGGCTTTCCGGGTTGGAGGTCCTGCAGCGGATTCGCCAGGACGAGCGAACCAGGCTGACCCCGGTGGTCATCCTGACATCCTCGGACGAGGACAATGATCGCCTGCGCAGCTATGAACACGGCGCCAACAGCTTCGTCCGCAAGCCGCTCGAGTTCTCCGCCTTCGCCGAGACCGTTTCCCGCCTGGGTATTTACTGGGTCCTCACCAACGAGCTGCCATGCCCGAGATGAAGAAGCCGCTGCGGATTCTGCTGATCGAGGACGAAGAGGCCGATCAGCTGCTCGTCGTCAGGCACCTCCGCACGCACGGACTTGCTGCGGACGTGCACTGGGTCAGGGACGGAGTGGGACTGGCGGACGCTCTGGAGGGCGGGCCGTGGGAGTTGATCCTGTCCGATTACAAGGTGGCCGGGCTTGATTTCATCGAAACTTTGCACATCCTGCGCCAGCAGCTCCCCGATGTGCCGGTTGTGCTGGTTTCCGGCAGCGTCGGCGAGGAGCTGGCGGTGGACCTGCTGAAGCGGGGACTGAGCGATTTCGTCCTCAAGGACCGGCTTTCCCGCCTGGTCCCGGCGATCGAACAGTGCCTCAACGAGCAGGAGCAGCGAAGACGGCGGGAACAGGCCGAGAGGCAGCTCGCCTCCAACGAGCGCCTGATGCGGTCGGTCCTTGACGGCACCTCGGATGCGGTCTTCGTCAAGGACCTGGAGGGGCGCTACCTGCTCTGCAACAGGGCCGCCGCGGCGGTCGCCGGCCTGGAGCCGGAGGATCTCCTCGGCCGCCATGACGGCGACCTCTTCTCGCCGGAAACCGCCGCGGCGGTCAGGACCGCCGACCTGCGGGTCATCGCCGGCGCACAGGTCGAGACCCTCGAGGAGCTGATCACCACCAGAAAGGGGGAGCAGAGGACCTTCCAGGTGACGAGGGGCCCGGTTTTCGACGAGAACGGGCAGGTCAGCGGCATGTTCGGCATCTCCCGCGACATCACCGGCCAGCGGAGGCTGGAGGAACAGATCCGCCATGCCCAGAAGATGGAGTCGATCGGCACCCTTGCCGGTGGTATCGCTCATGATTTCAATAATATCCTGTCATCGATCCTTGGCTACGGCGAGCTTGCCCAGGCGGAGATGACCAGGGACAGCCCGGGATGGGAGAGTGTTGCCACCATCATCGAGGCCGGCCGCCGCGCCTCGCATCTCACCCGCGACCTGCTGCTGTTCAGCCGCAAGCAGGTCAGCCAGAAGGCGCTGATCGATCTCAACGAGACCGTCGCCGGCATCGAGAAGTTCATCCGCCGGATCATCGGCGAAGATATCCGCTGCGAGACATCCCTGGCGGTGGAGCCACTGCATATCTTCGCAGACGGCCACCAGATCGGGCAGGTGCTGATGAATTTCGCCACCAATGCCCGCGACGCCATGCCCAAGGGAGGGCGGCTGACGATCACCACCGGCCGCGTCGTCATCGACGAGGCCTTTATCGTGCGCCATGGCTTCGGTGTGGCCGGCCCCTACGGGCTGATCACCGTCGCCGACACCGGCCGGGGCATTGACGGGGAAACCGCCGGGAAGATCTTCGAGCCCTTCTTCACCACCAAGGAGGTCGGCAAGGGAACGGGGCTCGGGCTGGCCGACCTCCTTGGTGGTGAAGAAG
>CAYYWK010000272.1:0-4849 GCA_964475345.1 uncultured Desulfobulbus sp. | reverse complement strand
GGCGCCGATGCCGAAGAGGAGCAGCAGGCTGAGCACCCCCCAGCGGGTATCGCCGGTCAGCCGGCCGATGGCCCCCATCAGAAAAGGGCCGGTGATTGCCGCGAACTTTCCGAAAACATTGTAGAATCCGAAGAATTCCGAGCTGTTTTCGGCGGGGATCAGTTTGCCGAACCAGCTCCGGCTGAGTGCCTGGATACCGCCCATCGACGAGGCCACCAGGAAGGCGATTCCCCAGAAAGCCAGGGTTTTCATGCGGATATCGGCAATCGACGGCAGCAGAAAGGCGACAATCGTCACCAGGCAGTAGACGGCGATGCCCGCCAGCAGCATCCGCCTGGCCGAGTAGCGGATAGCCAGCCGGCCATAGAGCAGGGCGAAGGGGAAGGCGACGATCTGGATGAACAGCAGCACAGCGATCAGCAGGGTGACCCCGAAACCGAGGTCGCGGCCGTAGGCCATCGACATGCTGATGATGGTGTCGACCCCGTCGATATAAAAGAAATAGGCCAGCAGGAACAGGAAGGCCTGGCGGTGGCGGCGGATCTCCCGGAAGGTGGCAAGGAGCCGGAGGAAACTGTCGCGGATCGGGGTGGCGGAGGCCGGCAGATAGTGGACCTGGTTGATGTCGCGCAGCAGCGGCACCGAGAAGGCCAGCCACCACAGGGCGACGAGGACGAAGCCGATCTTGGTCGAGAGGATCGGCAGGCCGTCCGCCATGCCGGCCGAGAGGATCAGCGCGATCACCGCCAGAAACGGGATGACGCTGCCGATATAGCCCCAGGCGTAGCCGCGCGCCGAGACGGCGTCCATCCGGGCGTGGCTGGTGACGTCGGTGATGAAGGCGTCGTAGAAGACGTTGGCCCCGGCCCAGCCGACCCGGGCCATCACGAACAGGCCCAGACAGAGCAGCCATTGCCCCTTGCCGACCGCGGTCAGGGCCAGCGTGAAGAAGAGGCCGGTTGCCAGGAAAGCGCACAGAAAGGCCTTCTTGCGGTGGCGGTAATCGGCCATCGTCCCCAGGATCGGCGCGAGCACGGCAAGGATCAGCGAGGCGGCGGAGTTGGCAAAACCCCAGTTGGCGGTGGACACCGCCCCCGGCAGGCCGCTTGCGGCATAATCCTTGAAGAATATCGGCATGATCGCCGTCACCATCACCAGGACGAAGGCCGAGTTGCCGACGTCGTAGAGCACCCAGCTTTTCTCTTCCCTGGTCAGCCTGATCCGCATGCCGGCGATCCCTCTCTCCCTGAAGTTGTCATCCGCATCTCTCCCCCCTCCTGCAGGATAATCGATGTGCGGCGAACTGGGAATGTCTTCCGGCGGCACGGGACGATATTCGTTTATCAAGGCCGCCCGGGATATTTCCCTTTACTTTTGCCGCGGCGCCTGGCAGGAAGAGGCGATGCAGAAAACCATCCACCATACCCCGCTGGTCAGCCCCGCCATGCACTATATCGCCCGGGCCATCCTCTTCGTGCTGGGGTGGAAGTACCACGCCGAACCCTGCAGCGCTGCGAAATATGTCGTCATCGCGGCGCCCCACACCAGCAACTGGGACTTCTTCTACACGCTGCTGCTGGCCTTCGCCCTCAGGCTCAGGGTCTATGCGATGGGCAAGAAATCCCTGACGGAGGGGCTGTTCGGGCCGGTCATGCTCTGGCTGGGTATCATTCCCATCGACAGGACGAAATCCACCAACGTGGTGGCGCAGACCATCGCCGCGTTCAACGCGCGCGACCAGCTGATCGTGGTGATTCCCCCGTCCGGGACGCGCAACAAGGTGAGCTACTGGAAAACCGGTTTTTACCATATCGCCCATGGGGCCGGCGTCCCGATCGCCCTTGGCTACCTCGATTACCGGAAAAAATGCGGGGGGATAGGTCCCTTGCTCACCACCACCGGCGATATCGACAGGGACATGGTCGAGATCAAGGCCTTTTACTCCACGGTCACAGGCAGGTATCCGGAAAAACAGATGGACCGCCATGGCGGCTGAAGCCGGCGCTGCCTGTCGACAAACGCTGTCACTGCCGCTTCTCAGCCGGCTGAACGAGGGATTTCCCTGAATCGATGGTTTTCCTGACGGTGGCGGCGAGTTCGGCCGCCGACAGCGGCTTCATCAGGATGGATTCGATGCCGAGGGCGGCCAGCCTCTCGGAGAGGACATTCGTGCCGAAACCGGTGCAGAGGATGACCGGGATTGTCGGGCGGATCTTCCGGGCTTCGGCGATGAGTTTTTCGCCATCCAGCAGCGGCATGGCGAAATCGGTGATGAGCAGGTCGTAGTCATCCGGCCTGGCCTGGAAGGCGGCAAGGCAATCCGGCGGGCTGGTGAAGGTTTCTACGCGGTAGCCGAGACTGCCGAGCAATTCCCTGCCGATGTCGACGATGAACTGCTCGTCGTCGACGTACAGTATCCGTTCGCTGCCCGTCGGCAGGGTGACGGCGCTCTCGCCTTGCGGTTGCGGATCTTCGTCGACGACGGGGAACAGCACCTGGATCGTCGTGCCGATTCCCACCTCGCTGTACACCTTGATGTCCCCGCCATGATCCTTGACGATGCCGTGGACCATCGCCAGTCCCATGCCGGTCCCTTTCCCCTGGCCTTTGGTGGTGAAATACGGTTCGAATATCCGCGGCAGGACGGCGGGGTCAATCCCGTGGCCGTTGTCGGCAATGATCAGCTTCAGGTACCGGCCTGGCTGGAGATCCTGGTAATGGGGGATCTCATCCTGGTGGATCGTCACCGGGGTCAATTCGACTGCGATCTTTCCTCCCCGGCCTTGCAGGGCGTGGGATGCGTTGATGCAGAGATTCATCACCAGCTGATGCAGCTGCGTCTGGTTGGCCCGCACAGGGCCGGCCCCATCGGCGATATTCCCCTCTATCTCGACGGTTGCGGGAATGGAGGCCCTGACCAGCTTCAGGACGTCCCTGATGATCTTGCCGATGTCGGTAGGCTGCTTCTCGGAGACGCCCTGGCGGCTGAAGGCGAGGATCTGCATGACCATCTCCTTCGCCCGTTCGCTGGCAAGGCAGATGTGGCGGATATATTCCCGGACCTTTTCGCTGCCGTCAATTTCCAGCTGCGCGAGCTGGGCGAAACCGTAGATGGCGGAAAGGACATTGTTGAAATCATGGGCAATACCGCCTGCCAGGCTGCCGATCGCCTCCATCTTCTGTGCCTGGAACAGCGCCTGCTCCATGCGTTTGTACGAGGAGATGTCCTGGACGAAGGCGATCGAGAATTGCTGACCGCCGAATTCCAGCAGGTTGGAGGTGATCAGTACCGGGATCTCGCTGCCGTCCTTGCGACGGTGGATAGCCTCGAATCTGTTGACGCCTTCGTCGAGGAGTTTTTGCCAGATCTGCGGCCAGTTAGCGGCATTGGTGAGAGGATCGATGTCGAAGATCTGCATCGAGGCCAGCTCTTCCCTGGAATAGCCGAGGCTGCGTGCAGCCTCCTCGTTGACGTCGATGATCCTGGCGTCGACAGCCACACGGAAGATGCCTATCGAGGACTTCTCATAGATGAACCGGGTGAGGTGGAGGGAAGATTCCAGCCGTTTCCGCTCGGTGATATCGACATGGGTGCCGATAACCCGGGAAACCTTTCCCTGCCGATCTGCGGCAATTTTCTTGCCGCGGGCATGAATCCAGCGCCAACCGCTGTCCTTGGTGCGCATCCGGAACTCGATGGAAAAGAGCTTTTCCGGGGTTTCGAGAAAGCGGCCCAGGGCGGCGACGGCCTGCTCCCGGTCGTCGGGGTGGAGGAGATCGAGCCAGGTCGTATAGGAGGCGGGGAGTTCTCCCGGCTGATAGCCGAGCATGGTCAGCCAGCGAGGGCTGAAATAGGTTATTCCGGTGCGCGGATCCCAGTCCCAGACGCCGTCTTCAGCCGCATCGATGGCCAGTTCGAGGCGTTCGGTCTTTTTTCTGAGGAGTCGGTCTTTTTCTTCAAGCTGCTGGATCCTGCCGAGCAGATCCTGATATGCCTGTTGATCGGTCATATTCTCAGCCTCCTCTGACGCACCAGGTGCTGCACTGCACCCATATTGGCATACTACGAGGTTTTTCCGGGGAGCACAAGGAAATGGCGTGTCGGGGAAAGGCGGTTTTCAGGCCGCCTTCCGTGCAGTTGCCCGGCCCAGCCACTGCTGCAGCCGGTCCATGTACAGGTAGAAGACCGGCGTGACGTACAGGGTGAGGGTCTGGGAGAAGAGCAGGCCGCCGACCACCGCCAGACCCAGCGGTTGACGCGACTCGCCGCCGGCGCCATGGCCGATGGCAATCGGGATGCCGGCCATCAGCGCCGAGACGGTGGTCATCATGATCGGCCGGAAACGGATCAGGCAGGCCGAGAGGATGGCCTCCTCGGCGTCCTTGCCCGCTTCTCTGGCGGCGACGGCGAAGTCGATCATCATGATGCCGTTCTTTTTGACCAGGCCGACCAGCATGATGATGCCGACGAAGGCGTAGATGGTCAGCTCCGTCTCAAACAGCAGCAGCGTCACCAGGGCCCCGAAACCGGCGAAGGGCAGGGCGGTGAGGATGGTCAGCGGGTGGATGAAGCTCTCGTAGAGGATGCCGAGGACGATGTAGATGACGACAATCGACAGCAGCAGCAGCCAGCCCATCGCCGCCTGCGAATCCTGGAACTGCTTGGCGCTGCCCTGGAAGGTCGACTGGATGCCGTCCGGCAGTTGGGCGGTCAGCGCCTCGAGGCTGTCCACCGCCTCGCCCAGCGAAACGCCGGGCCGGAGGTTGAAGGACAGGGTCACCGAGTGCAGCTGGCCGGAGAGGTTGATGGTCAGAGGCCCCAGGCCCCGGCGAATCTCCACCACCGAGG
>CAYYWK010000271.1:0-4854 GCA_964475345.1 uncultured Desulfobulbus sp. | reverse complement strand
GGCCTTAGGGTCGTGGGACAAGTATGACAAGGCCTTTGATGCGTTCACTAGATAGACAAACAACGCAAGTGCGGCAATCACTGATATTGTGGTGATGTATGTTAGAAATTTGCCAGTTTTCATAATTAAACCCCACGGAGACGAATGAAATAACGGGGACAGTCATACTCTCGTTGAAATAGAGGATATGCTGATTTTTTACTGTTCTTTTCTGTTCTGGCCATGGAAAATCGGGCTACGCTTATTCTATCTTGATACAGCTGGCAGGGCATGCATCTGCCGCATCTTCAATACATCCTTCCCTTCCAGTCGCATCATCACGAACGAAGGCTTTGTCTGTTTCGTTATCAAAATCGAAGACATCTGGACAGAGCTCGACACAAGTCTGGCAACCTATACATTCATCCGTGTCTATAGCCACGTTTCTCGGCATTTGTTTTCTCCTTAGACGAAGATATTCCTTGAAGCAAGATCCTATCTCCGGTCAGAATAAAGGAATCTATCTGGAGTTATCACTCTGTTGATCAAAGATCAACTTTTTTCCGACAACAAGAATTCTGGATATTCCCGGGTTTTGGGGATATTGTTGACGACCAGTGCTGATATCGATATAGTCTTGGATATCCTTCATCGTCGCGACAATATCCGTCTCCGAAAGATGTATTAGATTGTCGAACCGATCCTTTGCCGCTACCATTTGCTCCACTCCTTTTCATAGGAAAATCTACCTATGAATTATCATTTCTACAAAATATAACACCCATTGGTTTGACTTAAGTCAATTGTTTGCCAGATATTCTCTGGTAAAATGGAAGGAAGACTCAAGATACTGCCGCTCCCGACATTCTCTGTCCTCTCGGTTGAAGACAAGTCGTATCGCTTGCCGGTAGCAACCCTCAAAAAAGGACAGAAGATGTCTTTCATTGGTCACTACTTTTCATAGGATTATCACCATGCAGATCGACAGACGGGATTTTTTGCGGGGAGCCGTCGGCACCGGCTGCGCTTTGGCCCTGGGCTTACGCTTTTTCCATTTTTCTGATGATCCGGAGGCCCGGGCGGCGGAGATCGAACAGTTCGTCCGTTCGACCTGTTCACCAAACTGTACCGGGGCCTGCGGCTTCAAGGCCAGAGTCACCAGCGGCCGGATCAGCACTTTGATCCAGGCGGCTGACTATCCTGAGGATTCCTACAATCCCCGCGGCTGTCTGCGCGGCCTGTCAATGACGGACTTGATCTATGGCAAGGACCGGCTGAAATACCCGCTGATCCGCACCGGCAAGCGCGGTAGCGGCGAGTTCCGGCGGGCCAGTTGGGACGAAGCCCTCGACTATGCGGCAGGCAAACTCAAAGAAATCAGTCATAAGTATGGACCGGAGGCAATCGCCGCCACTATCCAAGTACCCGGCACCGGTTATGTTCAGAAGGGGGCGATGGTCGCCCTGGCCGGGCTGGCTCACTGGAGCATGCACCATGGCTATGACCAGAACGGCGATCTGCCGATGTTCTGGCCGATGACCTTTGGAGTGCAAAGCGAGGAACTGGAATCGCTTGAGTGGGTCAACGCCCGCACCACCATGATCTTCGGCTCAAACGTCATCCAGACCCGACTGCCTGATGCCCATCACCTGATCGAGGCCAAGAGAAGAGGCCGGGTGGTGGTGGTCGATCCTGATTTCTGCAGCACCGCCGCCAAAGCCGACGAGTGGCTGCCGATCAAGGCCGATACCGACGCTGCCCTGGCACTCGGCATGGCCAAGGTCATCATCGAGCGTAAACTCTATGATGCCGATTTTCTCCGAGACTTCACCGATTTCCCGATTCTCGTCCGCCAGGACAACGGCAAGCGCCTGCTGGCCGGCGATGTCGGCGCCCTGGCGACGGAGGCCGGGAGCAGATCCATCCCCGAGTACCGCCGGCACTTTGTGATCCGCAGCAACGATGACCTCCATATCCTCGATCCGGAAAATCTGGCCACAACCCATGCCGAACTGGAAGGTGAGTTTGAGGTGACTCTGACAGACGGCAGCTCGGTCAAAGTCGAGACGGTCTTCACCGCCCTGCAGAAGC
Source organism: uncultured Desulfobulbus sp. (assembly GCA_964475345.1). Taxonomy (GTDB): domain Bacteria; phylum Desulfobacterota; class Desulfobulbia; order Desulfobulbales; family Desulfocapsaceae; genus Desulfoprunum. Next base: position 2,784 of record CAYYWK010000271.1, on the reverse strand, counting down.
TGCTGGTCGATTATGATCTCGACAAGGTGGCGGCAATCACCGGCCTCGATCCGGTGCAGATCGAGCGGGTGGCCGTCGATGCGGCCAGTAACACGCCGCTGCATATCATTTACGGGGCCAGTAACTACCAGTGGTACAACGGCGATCTCAAGGGCAGAGCCTTGTCCCTGCTGCCGGTTCTGACCGGCAGTATCGGCAAGAGCGGGGCCGGTATCTCAACCTATGCCGGTCAGTACCGCATCCGTTTCGATCTGAAGAGCTGGTGGTTCCCCGAGGGCGGTAAACTCAACTGGGTGGCCTATCTCCATTTCCTCCAGGGCAAAGGTCCCAACTATCCGAAAAACGGCATCAAGGCGATGGTCGGGGCCTGGGGTAATCCCTTCGACCAGCACAACATGAGCAACATCCTCAAGGATCGCGCGACCTCTGGCGAACTGGAGTTCATCTTGACCACCGATTTCCAGATGACCACCAGCTGCCTGTGGTCCGATGTGGTCTTCCCTGCCCCTTCCTGGTACGAAAAACACGATCTCACCGCCACCATCCTTCATCCCTACCTGCAGCTGCAGCAGCCGGCCATCAAACCGCTGTTCGAAAGCAAGTCTGAACTGTGGATCTTCCGTGAACTGGCCAAACGGCTCAATCCGGAGTTTGAAAAACATTTCTTCCCGGAACTCGACGAGAACGAGGCGGCTCTCAAGGTGATCGAGATGCTGCTGGAAACCGGTGGCATGGAGACCGCGGGTATTACTCTGGCGATGCTGCAGAAAGGACCGGTGCGTCTGCATTCCCCGGCTCCGGGCGATCGTCAGGTACCGTTCTACGAACAGGTCGAGCACCGCAAACCTTTTCCCCCGCTCAGTTATCCGGCCCCGATCAAGGCCACCGGCCAGTTCCTGCGCAGCGGTCGCATCGAATTCTACAAGGACGAAGACCTGTTCATCTCCGAGGGCGAGCAGCTACCCATTCATAAAGAGTCCTACGCCGACACCGAATACAAGGTCAATCCGAAGGCTCGCGACACGTACAAACTGCGTTATGTCACCAAGAATTCCCTTTATCGGGTCCATTCCACCCACTCGAACAACAGTATCCTCCTCGAGTTGCAGGACAACAAGGCTAAGGTTTTCCTCAACGCAGGCGATGCCGACGTGCGCGGCATCAAGGACGGCGATCTGGTGCAGATCTTCAATGACCGCGGCAAGACCCGGGCCTATGCCATTCTCGATCCCGGCTGCAGCGCCGGCACGGCGATCTTCGAGGAGGGCTGGTGGTCCCGCTATCTGGCAGAGGAAGGCTACAATTCGTTGACCTTCCCGTGGATCAAACCGCTGCATGAAATCTATTTCGTCCCCGGCATGTGGTCGCCAACCACGGTCTGGAATGAATGTCTGGTGGACGTCAGGAGGATGAACGCATGAAAATGGGCATGGTTATCGATCTCGAGAAATGTATCGGCTGCCGTTCGTGCATGGTGGCCTGCAAACAGCACAACGCCCAGCCGCCGCAGACCTGGTGGAATCGGGTCTTCACTCCCGGCAGTCACCGGCACCTGACCCCGCCCGAGTTGGGTGTCGAGTTCTTCCTGCCGGTGCACTGCCAACACTGCGAAAATGCCCCCTGCGAGAAGGTCTGTCCGGTCGGGGCCACTTATCATGCCGAGGACGGGGCGGTACTCATCGATTACGAACGCTGCATCGGTTGCCGCTACTGCATGGCGGCCTGTCCCTACGGGGTTCGCCAGTTCAACTGGGAGGAACCAGAAAAGGCGCATATGCGTTCGGAGTACCAGGAGAAATACCATTACGGCTACCCGGAGGATCATCGCCATGAAGGCCGCCTGGTCTATACCCCGCTGCGGCCCAAGGGTATCGTCGAAAAGTGCACCTTCTGCACCCAGTATCGCGACAAGGGTGAATTGCCGGCTTGCGTCCAGGGCTGTCCCGGCAAGGCCCGTTTCGTCGGCGATCTCGATGATCCGAACAGCGAGGTGAGCAAGATGATGAAGAGCCGCAACGCCTTCACCCTGCTGCCGGAAAAGGGCACCAAGCCCACTGTTTTCTATCTGCCGCCCAAGGCCAAGGAGGTGTGACCATGTCTGCCAAAATGAGAATAAGCATGATGCTCAGCGGAGTGGTGTTCCTGGTTGCCGTGGCCGTCTGGTTCTACCAGCTGCAGGAAGGTCTGATCCTCACCAATATGCAGAACTCATACAGCTGGGGTCTCTACATCTCAGGTCTGGCCTTCTTTGTCGGTAACGCCGCCGGCGGTCTGGTACTGACCTCGTCGATCTATCTCTTTGGGGTGAAAAAACTCAAACCCCTGGCCAAACTCGGGGCGCTGACCGCCTTTGCCAATGTTACCGCGGCGATGCTCATCGTCCTGCCGGACATCGGTAAGCCGATCCGGCTCTATAATCTGCTCCTGCATCCCAATTTCATGTCGCCGCTGGTCTGGGATGTCATCGTCCTCAACCTCTATGCCCTGGCCGCGGCAATCTATCTGTACATTCTGATGCTGCCCGAACTGACCGGCAGGCTGAGTTGGCTGGCGATCAAGGTAGATGATCCGCATACATTTTCTGAACGGTGGGCCAAGCGCATCGCCCCGGTGGCCTTGATGTTTGCCATCGGCATCCACGTGGTCACGGCCTGGATCTTCTCGACCCAGGGGGCGCGGGACTGGTGGTTTTCGCCGGTCATGGCCCCGGATTTCGTTTCCGTCGCCGTCGCGGTCGGCACGACCGTTGTCCTGCTGGCCGGAGCACTGGCCTATGGAACCGGT
>CAYYWK010000270.1:0-4856 GCA_964475345.1 uncultured Desulfobulbus sp. | reverse complement strand
CAGGACGCTGCCGGCCAGGACAAAGAGGTGCCAGATGGCGTGGTTGTAAGGCAGACGCTTCCAGAGGTAGAAGACGATGCCGCCGGTGTAGGCGAGACCGCCGGCGAGCAGCAGCCAGAGACCGCCGCTGCTGACAGTTTCCAGCATGGGCTTGACGGCGGCGACCACCGCCCAGCCCATGATCACGTAGAGGGCGATCAGGGCCGCCCGGAAACGCCGCAGGCGGGTGGTCTCGATGACGATGCCGATCGTGGCCAGTCCCCAGATGACGCCGAAAAGCGTCCAGCCCCATGGTCCCCGCAGGTTGACCAGCGTGAACGGGGTGTAGGTGCCGGCGATCAGGGTCAGGATCGCGGAGTGGTCGAGGATCCGCAGCACCGATTTGGCGACGGGCTGGCAGATGGCATGGTAGAGGGTCGAGGCCACGTAGAGAAGGATCAGCGTCGCCCCGAAGATCGAGCAGCTGACGACATGCCAGACATCCCCGTGCAGGCGGGCGGAGGAGGCAAGGATGGTCAGGGCGCTGATGGCGAAGACAATGCCGATGCCGTGGGTGATGCTGTTGGCGATTTCCTCGCCCCTGCTGTAGCGGCCGGTGAGTTCCATGTTTCCTTGTCTGAATCGTATCTATCCGGGAATGTGCAACAAAGTGGTGCAGGCACATAAGTCAGTATAGTGCACATCCCTGACCTTGTCCATCCTCAGTTCCAGGGAAGAAGACCTATGCGATCAGCAGGAGGTAGCCGAGACAGATCAGTGCGACCAGGCTCCGTACCGGCAAAAAGGAGACGCCATCCGGCATCTCCTTGAGCCGTTTGGCCTGGAAGAGCCTGGTGACGTACACGCTGCCCGCGGCGCCGAGAAGGAGGACGGTCAGCGACACGGCTTCCAGGCTCCGGGACGAGAGGGCGAAGGCGAGATGCTCCACCGGCAGCCCGAACTGTTTTGCTGCAATGACTGGGAAGGAGCCGATTTCCGAAAGAAAATACTCGAGCCGGTAGATCAGTTCGCCGCTGAATGCCAGCGGCGTCAGGATCGGTATCATCGGCGAGCAATGGATCGGCAGGCTGCTCGGCTTGATGCCGAGCAGGCGGTTGCCGCCGGCGATGACCGCCAGAAAGAAACCGAAGCACAGGACCAGGACAAGTGAAAACGAGAGCGGGAAGGGGATCGAGTTGCCGGGCAGGAGCTGCGGTTGCCAGCGGCCCTCGGCAATGAAGCGGGCCCATTGCGAACCCGCGAGGAAGGGAATGATGAAGGTGCAGGTGAGGTCGCGGCCCTTGGCGGCGATCAGCTCGACAAAGGGGTTGCGCAGCTGCAGGCGCGGGGAACGGCGGTCGCAGAGCAGCACGCAGCGCCCGCAGAGCAGGCAGTCGAGACTGTTCCTGATGTTGTGGGCGCCAAGGTAGACCGGGCAGCCGCGAATTCCCTCCCGTCCCTTCTTACAGGCGGTTTCATGGCAGGTTCGGCAGAGATCCGGGGTGGCCCGCAGTTCGATCATCGACATCGTCGCCCCGGCACCGATGATTTTGCCAAGAGGACAGGCGTAGCGGCACCAGGCCTGCCCTTTGAACAGGATGCCCATCACGGTCGCCCCGGCCAGGATCGCCAGCAGGAGCATGGCGGTGCCGAAAGGCTGATGTTTCATGTCGGTGACCGATTCGGTCCAGATGATGGCGGCAAAAAGGAAGACGGCGATATGGAGGAAATAGCGGCGCAGGGCGTGGGGCGGATCGAGATTGAAGCTCAGCCCCAGGCGCTGGAACAGGCGGCCGATGCCGAGGAACGGGCAGACGCCGCACCACAGCTTGCCGACGAAGAACCAGCTCAGCACCACGCCGGTCCACCATACTCCCCACGAGAGGAACAGCGAGATATTGCTGCCGGGATCCTGCGGCCCGAAGATCCCCAGCAGGATAAGGACGGAGAAAGCGATATCGCCGAAGGACCTCAAATAGGCCATGTTCCGGCGCTGCCTGAAAAAACTCCTGATGGCGGGAAAAGTGCGGAAGAGGTCGAGCCGAGCCGCCGGATCGAAGGTGAAGAGGATGCGGAACATGGCTCGAAGTCTCTGCATGGCGTCAGTCGGCAGCAGCTGCCTGCTGTCAGGTGAAATAATTATGGTATCAATGCATTACGTGTCACATTCGCTGGTGGATCGGGTGATGGGGGAACCGTCGTCGGGGAGGTTATTTCAGTATTTTAGAATACAGTGTAATACTGCCCTTTGGGAAGCTCTTTGTCAAGAGCTTCTGCCAATTTACCGGTGTCACAGGGTGTGGAGATTGAAGAACGAGCATGATTGCGTCAATGCGGCGCATGTCTGACTTGATTTTCCGCTTCCAATGGCGACCTTTTCAGAAATGCCTGTCTGTTTCGTTCCAGGAGGAGCTATGTATCTTGCCAGCATCCGCACAGCGGAAGGGATCCGCTATCTTCTGCGCCAATCCTCCTTCGATGCGCAGCGCGGAACGTATCGATATCGCGATATCTTCGATCTCGGAGAGGAACCCGGGCTCTGCATCGACCGCCGGGACTGGCCGGCAGTATGCTTCAACGAGGACCTCGAGGAGGCGGTCGCCCGTGCCGGTGGGGGAGGCAACGCAGGTCAGCTTCTGGAGCGGCTGCTGTGGAATTTTTTCACCCGGGAAGAACAGGAGGAGCTGCTTCGCTTCAGCAGGCGGCGCCCCGTCACCAGCCCGCCGTTTTCCGCGGAAGATGAGGAGCGGCTGCAGTCCGAGATCCATCTCTTCGACCGCCGGCGGCTCTATTTCCTGCGTTATGGGGCGGTGGACCAGACCCGTCTGCACGTGCTCCACAAGAAACTCTGCAGGCCGCTCTTCGGTCAGTGCCGCGATGAACGGGAATTCCATTTCCAGGCGCTTGAAAAAGTCATCCCGCCTGCCGAGTACCGTTCCTATGTCTTTGCCATCTTCGATCTGCAACGTTTTTTCAGCGAGTCGTTCAGCCGTTTCATGCCGGAGGCCCTTGATCAGGAGCGGATGGCGGACCGGCTGGTCGAGGAGATCTGCCGGCTGAACGGCGATCCGGGGTTCTGGGGAGATCCGCTGACGGAACATATGCTGCATCCGCATCTCCAGCGCTACCTGGTGATGTTTTTTGATTACGGCTTTGCGCCACGTTCATTTTCGGCTGACTTTGCCAGGAGGTTTGCTGACGAGCACCGGCGCTACCGTCGGCCCGAAAACAGGGAGCCGCTGCCGGAGGAGGTCCGGGAAGCCTTCGGTCGCAGCATGGAGGAACTTCGCCGGATGTCGAAACGCGACCTGGCCCGTCTCTTCCGCAGGCGGGCCAAGGAACTGCACCCGGACAGGGGCGGTGATCAGCAGGGTTTTATCGTCCTCAAGAATCTCTACGAGGGCCTGAAGAGCCGCCTTGGTGGCAGCTGAGAATCACCCCTTGTCGGAGGAAGCCGTCCGATTGGCCGGCATCGTCGACAAGTCCTCCAGCCACGCATCGAGCAGGGGCATCTCGAGGGGATCGACAAGGTTCATATCCGACAGTTTCCGGTAACAGGTGACCAGATTGTCCGGGATGCCGTCGATGCCCTTTTGCAGCTGCAACGTGCAAAGTTCATCGATTATCCTGCCGTTGTTCAGATACCCGGGGATTTCATCCTTGAAATCGTTCATCAGATTGTGATCGTTGCGCTCCTGCCACACGGTACTCTGATGGAAGAGAATGCTCCAGCCGCATTCCCAGGCGATTCGCTGGGCAACGAAGGAACGCCAGATATCGGTCATCCTGAAACTGCAGTACGAGGGCAGATAGAGGAGAGGGAACGCCTCCCTGAACCAGGTCGTGTTCTGACTGTTGAACGGGCAGATGCTGTTGCGGCCAAGCGCCAGGCTGCCGCCGCTCCGGAAGTCGATGGGGAGCGGCAGGGTCAGCCGGTAGAGGGCGTCGACGTCGGGATTGAGGCTGGCAAGCCCCTGCTGAATGGGGCAGTCTACGGTGATCGTGTCGGGCAGTGGCGGTACTTCGTCCTGAATATGTTCAAGGGCGAAACCGCGTGGCCATATGTGGCTGTCGGTGAAATACCTGTATGCATTCAGCCAGCCGCAGTTGATCAGCGGGCGGGCTTCCACCCTTTTAAGCCTTTCTTCCCAGAATCCGGCAAAAGGAAGGTTGTCGTCATCCGTCTCGATGATGACATCGACGCCGCTTCGCATCGCGGCCAGGTAGCCCAGGTTCTTGCGAGCATAGTGGTTGAAGGGTAGGAGTTTCGCAAGTGCTGATGACATTTCCAACTGTCGGCTCACGGAATAGAAATCGCAGCCGGGCAGGTCGAATGTCTTGGGACTTTTCATGTCGCCGATGACTATCAGCGGGATAAAGCGGCTGGCCGACTCTTCGGCATACTGTCTCAGAACCGGGTGATTGCTGTCGGCAATGGAGGTGATGATAAGGCATTGTCGCATCATGGCAGCTTCGTCTCTGTTGTGCTGAAGTTGTAAATGGGCCGGTGCGCCATGGTGATGGTCTTTTGTTGGCTCAGTGTATGCTTACCGACCTGAAACTTAACCGTAGCATGAAGTAGTACCATAGTACCTGCAGGGAATTGCTGATGGCTTTACGGGATACGCTCGGTGAAGGCGCCCGGTAATGGATGGGGATTTCCGCAAAGCGGGTATGGCGCAGCAGATATCGCAATTCTGTTTGGTAAAAATGGGCTTTCGACAGCAATGGATACTGCAGGAATTTCTCGACAATAGCGGCATGGAACCCCTGAAATCCCGAGGTCATGTCATACATGCTGGTGCCGAGGAGAATGTTGGCTAGCAGGGTGCCGACGCGGGAGAGAAAGGTGCGCCGCCAGTTTGAATCGAATATCG
>CAYYWK010000269.1:0-4864 GCA_964475345.1 uncultured Desulfobulbus sp. | reverse complement strand
CAATCACCAGATTCGAGACGGCGGCAGCTTGATACGCAACTTCATGAGAGTGAGGGGGAGTGTCAACGAAAATGATCTTTTCTTTGATCTTTTCAATCACCTTGTGTGGTTTCTCCAAAGCCTCGTACAGAGCGAGATTGTCACACTTATGGCCTGCCAGAGTCTCGAGACAGCTCTTCTGCGCATCGGCATCGACCAATGCAACGCGTGGCTTGCCGGTGAGGCCGGCGACAGCAAGAGCCAGGTTTATGGCAACAGTGCTTTTCCCTACGCCACCTTTTTGACTTGCGATTGTTATAATCATAATTACCCTTTTTACGGCTTATGATTTATAAAATTATTTGTGCTTTTTTATACCGCCTGTTCATTGAAATGGCAAGCATCGAGAAACACAAAACAATCAAGAAAGATGCTGAATATCGGGGGATATTTTGGCTGTTCAACAAGAAGGTGTTTTCTAGCACGACCACAATTACAAGGGCATGCAACGTCGCACGACTCGGACAACAAGGACAGACAACCTTTCATCACCTGGCAGTCTTTTCACTCTGGAACTCCGAGCAGGGATCGGATCTGCGGCCCATTGACTGACAATCACCACTGCAGTTTATCTACGCCCAGCAGTGCATTTCTGACTGAAAATTTGTTGTTGTTCTGTTTGTCATCCTTGATGGATGGCCTGTGAAACATGAGATAAATTCCTGGAATTCTGCGCACGATTGCACAGATATTCCTGTAGGATAACAGTGTGCTCCGAAGACTAGTCTATCTCGGTGTTGAGATGTATGTAGAAAAATCTGTATTTCAAGGATTGTCTTTCAAAATTTCTGGCCTTCGTGACTGATCTCTCGATCCGGAACTCTGTTGATAAAGCCCACGAAATACCATCTTCAGAAGCGTGTCATCGATTTTGTCCTGCAGCTGCTCTTCATATGGGTCTTCCTTCCTGTTCACCGGTTTCTCGTTAACGCTTTGGTCATTGGCAGCTATTTCCACGACAATCTCTATTGCTCGGTAATTTGAGTCGTCAGGATGGAATCCATCATTCCTGTGACGCTCAAGCCAGAGATCGGCATCATCATGCGTCCCGATAAAAGGGATATACAGGCGTTCGTCAATCCGAACAGTGATCAGTCTGTAACCACTGCCAAGGTCGTATTTGATGCAGTTCTTGAGTCTCCATTCTCCATGCTTCGTCCGCTTGCTGATCAACTCCGCTGTTTCAGGACCTCTGCATCTCAGTTGAGCAATTATCTGTTCATACATGAAAACTGCCAGTTCACCCTTTTTTCCTGATCGGCGAATTTCTGCAAGACATCGTTCAATACCATAGGCACAGAAAATTTTACGGATCATTACCCACCCTATGAACAATCGCGGTCAACAAAAGAATCTGCTGGACTTCAATCTATGGGATATATTTAATATGTCAAACAGGATAAACCTATGAATACCTGTAAAACCATATCCACCGGAAATGCGCTTTTCGTAAAAACAGGTTTATGGCATAGAGCTTGCTGTCGTTTCGTTTCGAGCGGAAATCGTAAGGTATCGACAAAAAGGAAGAGGACAAACTTTGAGGAGAATGAGCATCACTCTTGTCCAGTGAGCTTTCCGATATCTTGAAGAAAATTCGCTATCGTTTGTTCACTCTATCATGGCAAGGCGATAAGAGGAGGAGAGGAATGGACCAGTTTCATCGTTTGGCAAGAAAAGAACAAACAGGCGGCAACAGGAGATAGGACGCCTATTTTATCTTACACATTCAACGTGTCATGTATAACCGATGGCTGAACTGTCAACCAAAGCGCTGCCGCAGTTCTTTCGCCGCCTCGACAATGGCACAAAGTTTTTTAAAGGCAACATCCTCAACATTGACGGAGCGACTGGCAAAGCAACCAAAGCCGCAATCAGTATTGAGGAACAGCTGCTCTGGCCGGTAGAACTGTAAAGCCTTTTCTGCCTTGGTGACAATCTCCAATATCGATTCGACATCTTCCGTCCGGGGATTGACGACTCCCAGCCCTAATTCCTTGTCCGCAAGGGCACGACCGACAACGTCGATATCGCCGGCCCTCGGTGTCGCGTATTCCAAAACGAACTGCGTCACGTTCATCCGTTCCAGGGCCGGTAGCAGCCGTGCATAATCACCTCTTAGCAGCACCTCTTCCTGTCGGCTCCAATTTCCCCGGCAGATATGGACGCCAATCCGGATGCCATCGATTCCCTTGATAATTCTGTTTATCAGGTCAGCGGCAAAAAGCAGTTCCTTCCCCGCATCCCGGCGGGTGGCAAGAGTCGCTCACATGAACGTCCGGCGTTCGCACTCTCCGGACATGACCACCTCGGTGAGGACCGGTTCGTCGAACTGAACGAAATCGCAACCCGCGTTGCGCAAATCGATCAGTTCATCGCGTAGCAGGCGAACGATGTCGTCCGCCATCTTCTTATGGTTGCGATATGCCTTTCTGGTGAGCGCCCCGACCCACATCGATCGGGTCAAAAGATACGGACCGGGCAGAGTTATCTTGATCGGCTTTTTTGTCAAGGAGCGTAGAAAATGAAAATCATCTAGTGCCAGCGGTTCACGACGCGACAACTTGCCAATGCATGTCGGATTTTTCACAGCCGATGCTGGCATGTCCATGGTCCGCAGCATCTCTTCGAACTCGGCCTTGTCCTCGACAAAATCAAGCATATCAGCAAGTGACATCAGCCGAGTCCCTGCAACTTTGTCGGTTATGAACGCGTAAAAGCTCTCGCGGCGATGCTCACCATCAACAAGTATATCCAGTCCTGCTTTTTCCTGCAGGAACACCGTCCGGCGGATCTCATTCTCAGCTACCGCCAGATAGTCCCGACGATCAACGCTGCCCTTTTGATAACCGCGAAGCGCCTTGAGCATTTCTTTGGAACGAGGCCATGAGCCGACTTGTGTCGTCATGAAAGACTGTTGTTGAGACATCCGGTTACACCAAGGCAAATTTTATAGTGAGGGACACGCATTTCTGCAGAGTTGCGGCAATAGGCGATCGGGCAATGGTCAGCTCCCACGCTTTCCGTACTGCATTCTCATCGTCGAACGTCGATGCGAAGCATTTCAGTTCTATTTCCTTCAGGGACGGGTCTCCTTCTTCCAGACCCAGATGGGCGAGTACGTTGTCAAGACGACCGCTCAGCGATATCTCGATGTCATCAACTTCGAGACCAGCCTTGGCGCATTCCGTGGCAAAGCCAGTGCTCAATGAGCCGGCAAGGGCTCCCAGCAGGTATTCTACAGCGCAGGGATGCCTGTCTTTTTCCTCAAAACTGGCTGGCTGGCCGATGTCGAAGGAAAAATTGCGCGCGTAAACCGTCGATTTCAGGTGGCCGGTCGATCGTGCCCGCAACCTCCATTGGTACTTCCGTGCCTGGTCGAGATCCTCCTGCAGTGACTCTTCCTCCTTGGCGGTACCGCTGCCGCGGCGGATGAAATACCGCGAATACCCATCCCCTTCAGTTCCGCCCAGGAACTCATGGCTTGACATCCTGCACCACGGTGGCAGGTCGTCGGCAACAGTCGGCTCCCGGCTGCGCATCTCGAGAATTCCCCCAACAGGAGTTTTGAGCATGTTCTCTCGAATCAGGAGGATCAGCCCGGATCCACAGTCAAGGTCCCCTCCATCGAATACCACATCAGGTACTGGCGAATCCTTTGCTTCCATTGCTGGCTGAATCCTCCCTTCTCTTTACAGCGAGTTTCAATACGCGACGCTGGGTGACCCGTTGGCAAGCCACTCAACGAGGGCAGCGCCTCCGGCCGGCGTCGCTCCAGGGATCAGCGCATCTTCTGTGATTCCGCGCTTCTTCATGCAGGGGGTGCACACATAGATCTTGCCACCGGCTTTGAGAAATTTGTCTACCAGATCCTTCAGCGGCGCAAACGGTGCCCCTTCGTCAACTTTGGCAATCTCTTCGGGAACAGCGCACCAGACGCCGTCACAACTGAGGAAAACCATCGTTTCTTTCTCGCTGCCCTGGGCAGCGTTGGCAACAACGAATCCGAGAGTGGCCTGATCGGGGTCGGTCTTGCAGTGAGTAATCGTGACGCAGAAGGTGTTGGCCATTGTTCATCTCCTTGATAAATGTGGTTTGAGGGTGATGAGATAATACGGATGATGCATCGCTGTAAGTTCATTCTTCGTCATTCTGCACCAGGCAGGGAACTCCAGCGGTGCTGCAGGATCCTGAGAGATGACCAGTATCCTGTAGCCCGGCAATTGATCACGAACATACAGATGCAGATTGACGATAACGCGGCCGCAGGTTTCTTCGCCGCCATCGAATTCGTCGTCAAAATCCCAGGCGGGTTTCGTCACGGCTTCTGCTTCAACAATCACTTCATCCGATGGAAAAGAGGGACTTGCAGATCCTGGACAACTGCTCATGACTATTTTTTGCAGAAGGTGTCGAGACATTCGAGAAGCAGGGTGGCGCTCGAAGCCAAAACGGGACCGCCGCCGAAGACCATTGCCATCGCGGCCGCCTCAAGAATTTCCTCCCTGGTGCAGCCCGCCTCAACGGCTTTTTGACAATGGACGGCAATACATTCCGGACATTGCGTATAGAGGGCCACGGCTATGGCAATGAGCTCTTTCTCCCTGAAAGTAAGGGCTCCATCCAGAGCGGCAGTGCCCATGAAATTCCCAAGGGCCGGGATCGTTGCCGACATGGCTTCCGACAATCTTGCCATACCCTTCTTGAAGTTCTGCACAATCTCTCTTGCTTCAGTCATGTTCTCTCTCAATGTGTAGGATTGGGGGGAAAGAACGATTAACGGAAGGCATAACTCGAATCGGCGACAATCGAACAATTGCCAACGCTC
>CAYYWK010000268.1:0-4880 GCA_964475345.1 uncultured Desulfobulbus sp. | reverse complement strand
ATTCCTTCACACACAGGCCCCGGGCATGCTCTATGCTCGGGGCCTGTTCCGTTGCACGCTTCTCATAGCTCTCACGACTCCTCATCTCCCCCTGATATCTAATCTATAGCTGTGCAACAGCATCGCCGATGCAATACTTTTTCTGGTGTATTATGAGCACTCGTTGCAGTCTTGCCGGCAGCCAATTATAATGCGTAAGTACGCTCACACTCCTGCTCATGGGTTATCCACTGAACTCCCCGTCTTTCTTATTTGAAGGAACACATTTCATGCCGACATCAACCTCTTTGCACATGCAACTCCAGCGCAGCCATTTTTACTTCCGTGTTGTGATCGTCACTATTTTGCTGACCCTACTTCAGCCTGCCCTGCAATTTTCCTTTTCAGATCATGGTAGGATCATGCTCTTCAGTCTGGTATATGCCGCAGATCCTGGTTCTGGCTCCGAAGCTGGAAGCGATGCGAATGCCGATGCGAATGCCGATGCGAATGCCGATGCAAATGCCGATGCAAATGCTGATCCCGATGCAAATGCTGATCCCGATGCAAATGCTGATCCCGATGCAAATGCCGATCCCGATGCAAATGCCGATGCCGATGGCGCGGCAGACTCAGAGCCGGAGACTGAAACCGAAACCGGCGTCAGTTCTGAAGCCGACACCGACACCTCCGATGCGGAAGGTACCGGCGGAGATTCCTACGAAGAGGACAGGGACCAGAATGCCAGCACACCTAACAGCAGTTCGAGGTCCGCTGATTCTTTCGATGCCGGCAGTGCCTCTGATATCAGAAGAGGCGCTAGAGGCACCAGTGGTTTCGGCGATCACGACGCAGCACTGTCGCAGATTGGAACCTTCGATTCTCTTGCCCCTGTGTCAGCTCAGGAAGAACGGCGTATTCTCGGGACATGGGGCGAGACTGAATAGTCATCCGGTCCTCCATTCCTCCTCACCAAGAGCATGATCATGAGAACAGATACCTCTCCAGGGACCGGCACGTTAGTCTTAACCTGTATTCTCCTGGGCACGCCCCTGGTTTTGGCTGCATGCATTCCCAACCAACAGGCACCCCGTCAGTACCAGTCTCCATCTGCAGCACCAAAGATGGGCAAGAGTGACCTTCCGACCTACGCCGTAGGCACCACCTACGTCTACTCCAACGGATCGTGGGAACGGGTTGCAGAGAAGCACCCTTCCTATCTTATCTGGGAAAACGAGCGCGGGGAGCGTCTGCTGAGTTCGCCGGACTTCACTTATCGCCCTGCCAAGTGGGAAAGCAGGAATATCAAAGGGTACAGATCGTTCGCTCCGACCGAGTATCTGTATTCCTCCACCAGAACCAGTATCTGGCCGCTCATTATCGGCAATCGCACCAACTTCGACGAAAAGAGCAAATGGGGCGTACCAGGAGTTTACGAAAAACATGTCGAGGCTTCCTGGAAATGCTCCGTGGATGGAACACAGAGGGTTGCGGTGCCAGCCGGCAACTTTGACACCTACAAGATCACCTGCTCCCGCTACAGCAAGGTCACCAAGGCGCGAAAGGCCAAGTTGTGGGAAGACAAAACCTTCTATTATGCTCCGGCTGTCGGGCACTGGGTTCTGATGGAACAGGATTTTCTCGGTGCAAACCCGAATGTACGCAAGGAACTCGTCGCTGTCCTGCCATCACTTTCAGCACTAGGCATCGACAAGAATTCAGCAATTGGCATCAAGGAGCATTTCCAGCAGACCCTCGGCACGGCAGCCAGCGGAGAGATGAACAGGTGGACCGATGACAGCGGCAAGGTCTCGTTTGCAATGACTCCCGTCGCCACCTACCGACTCGCCGACGGCACCCCCTGCCGGCAGTACGAGCAGCGGCTCGATCTGGGATGGCAGTCTGCAAGCTACTACGGTATAGCCTGCCGGGGCGAATCCGGACTCTGGACAATCCCCAGAAGATAGGAGCAGCCTGCTTGCAGCAGATTTTATGATTGATCAGTTCATCGTTCGCGAAAAAATCGATCAGGCCATCACGGTCCTCAACGAGCTTGATATCGACCTCTGGCTGACCTTCTGCCGCGAGTCAGCCATTGTCCCCGACCCTGCCATGGACCTGATTGTCGGCCAGGGTGCCTGCTGGCTCTCCGCGTTCTTCGTCGCCAGAAACGGTGACACCACCGTCCTTGTCGGCGAGGCTGATGCCGCCGATTTCGAGCTCTCTGGTCTCTACCGGAATGTCAGAACATACGGCACCGATGTCTTGAGCGAACTGCGGGAAATCATCCGTCACCATGACCCACGCTGTATCGCCCTCAATTATTCCGAGAGCAACTACGCCGCTGATGGGCTGTCTCTGGGGCTTTTCCGGCAGATCGAAAAGGCCTTGGCCGGTACTCCCTACCAGCAGCGCCTTGTCTCAGCCGAAGAGATCATCGCCAGAGTCCGCGGCAGGAAATCACCGGAAGAAGTGCGCAGGCTCCGTCGTGCCGCCGAAATGGCTGCAGTATGCTGGGACCTCGCTGTTGACCGGATCCAACTCGGCATGAGCGAGATCGAGATAGCCACCCTCTTCGACGAGATTATCACCGGACTGGGCGGCAGTCCCTCCTTTAAGGCCATTGTCAACGCCGGCTCCAAGACCAAACCGGGACACAGCTCCCCCACCCGGACCATTCTCGAGCCGGGAGACCTGCTGCACGTGGACTTCGGCGTCCGCTATCAGGGCTATTGCTCGGACATCCAGCGCCTGCTTTATTTCCGCCGCCCGCTGGAGAACGGTCCGCCACCACCTCTGGTCCATGCCTTCGCGACGGTTCGCGACATCATCACTGAGGCGGTCACACTGTACCGCCCCGGCGCCGCCGGTCATGAAATCGACGCACTGGCCCGGCAGCGACTTAAAGCGGCCGGATATCCCGAATTCAACCACGGTCTCGGTCACCAGATCGGCCAGGCCGTTCACGACGGCGGGGCCATTGTCGGTCCCCTCTGGCCTCGTTACGGCAATCTCGGGACAATCCCGCTCGAGGAAAACAATGTCTTTACCGTCGAATTCGGGATTACCCTCGACGGCATAGGTCACGTCAGTCTCGAGGAGGATGTCCTTGTCACCGGCCAGGGGGGAGTCCTCCTCTGCCGACCTCAGCACGATCTGCTGGTCCGCTGATTTTCCCTAGCCATCCCGCGGCTCTGCCGGGGTCGCCAGGATCAGCTGGTGGAACTCCAAATCAAGCCACCGCCCGAACTTGAAGCCTGCTTCACGAATGGTTCCGGTATGGATGAAACCGAACCGGCGATGCAGTTTCCGG
Source organism: uncultured Desulfobulbus sp. (assembly GCA_964475345.1). Lineage (GTDB taxonomy): Bacteria > Desulfobacterota > Desulfobulbia > Desulfobulbales > Desulfocapsaceae > Desulfoprunum. The sequence continues at coordinate 1,588 of CAYYWK010000268.1, read as the reverse complement.
CTGGCCGTATTCTCCGAATCAATACCGCCCACCAGCAGATGGCAGCCCTGTTGACCCGCCCGCCCAATCAGTTCCGCCAGGAGCAGCCGGCCAATCCCCTGCCCCCGGAATTCCGGAGCCACGTACAAAGAATGCTCAACCGTGTACTTGAAGGCCGGAAAGGCACGAAACGTTCCATAGCTGCCAAATCCTGCAAGAATCCCATCCGCACTCACCGCCCCGACAACCGGGAATCCGCCTGCCCGTTTGTTTGCAAACCATTCCAGGATCACCGCCCTGCTGCGCGGGGAATAGTCATAGAGGGCTGTTGAGGTCGCTATCGCCTCGTTGAAGATGGCCTGGATCTGGTCGCAATACCGCTCTCCGCAGTCGATGATTTCCATGTCTTCACCTGGCGCAAAGAAAGGGTCGCCCGCGTTCCCGCAGGCAGAGTCTGCCGCCACCCCAGGCACGGCAGTCCGCACGATCACCATTTGGCAAAACTGAAAAACAATTGCAAATTACGCCTGCCGGGAGTATTGGATGGCTGCACGCATCCACCCGCCGCAAACATTGGCAGCGGGGCGACTTTGACAGGAGAACATCATGCTGGGAACATTCGTCAACGCGCTGGCCATCATCGCCGGCAGCCTCACGGGCCTCCTCTTCAGCCGCGGCATCCCCGAACACTTCAAGGTCACCGTGCAGAACGGCGTCGGCCTCTCGGTGGTGCTGATCGGCGTCAAGAGTGCCCTGGTCGCTGACAACCTGCTGGTGGTGATCTTCTCGATTGTCATCGGGGCGATCTGTGGCGAGCTGGCCCGCATCGAACACAGGCTGGAACACCTGGGCAATTTCCTCGAAAAAAAGGTCGCCAGCACTAACGGAGGCAAGGGCGAAGGTTCCTTTGCCAAAGGTTTTGTGACGGCCAGTCTGGTTTTCTGTGTCGGTTCCATGGCCATCGTCGGCTCCCTCGAAAGCGGCCTGACCGGCAATCACCAGACCTTGTTCGCCAAGTCGGTGCTCGATGGCGTGACCTCCATCATCTTCGCCTCGACCATGGGCCTGGGAGTGATTTTTTCCGCCGCGGCGGTCTTTCTCTACCAGGGCGCAATCACCGTGACCGCCGTCTTCATGAAAAGCTTCCTGGTCACCACCACCATTCAGGAAATGACCAGCACCGGCGGCCTGCTCATCCTCGCCATCGGCCTGAACATGCTGGGAATCACCAGGATCAGGGTCGGCAACATGCTGCCGGCGATCTTCATGCCCCTCATCTATTTTGCCATCAGGCAGTGGCTGCCCTGACCGTTCGATCGGCCGAATGCCTGCTACGCCCTGGAAACCACCGTCAGCAGGACTCCGCCTCCACGACGCGCGCCAGGGTCCGCGACAACTCAATCAGCTGGTAGGGTTTGGCGACGATATCGCAAAAACCGGCACTTGCATAGTCGTGAATGACGGGGTCGTCTGAATAGCCGCTGGAGACGATGGCCTTTACTCCTGCGTCAAGTTCCCGGAGCCGGAGGACTGCCTCCTTGCCACCCATCCCGCCCGGGATGGTGAGATCCATGATCACCGCGTCGATTTTTTTGCCAGACTTCAGACT
>CAYYWK010000267.1:1272-4894 GCA_964475345.1 uncultured Desulfobulbus sp. | reverse complement strand
TCAGCGGCCCGCCGCTGTTGCCGGGATTGATCGGGGCATCGGTCTGCAGCAGGACATTGCCATCGCTGGTGCGCTCACGGTAGCCGGAGAATATCCCCGAGGTGACGGTGTGGCGGAGCCCGACCGGACTGCCGATGGTATAAACCTTTTCTCCCTGCTGCAGGCGCCTGGCCTGCGGATGCCGCCGCAGGTGTGGTGACTCGACGGCATGCAGCGCCAGCAGGGCCAGGTCGTTACGGCTGCTGACCTGCAGGAAGTCCGCCTTGAACTCGCGGCCATCGGCAAGGATGATCTTGATGTCGGAGGCATTGATCCCCTTTTCCATCGCCTCCAGCCGCCCCTCGCCCTCCTCGAGCTGCGGCAGGACCTTGGCCAGTTCCCCCTCTCGGGCCTGGAGGATCAGCGCCAGCTGCTTGCGGGTCGGCCCCTCCGGCAGCTTCCGCATCTCCTGGCGCAGCTGCTCGAGCTTCTGCTGCTCGAGTTCGACCAGCTTGCGGACGGTCTCGACCTGCGAACGGGCCTCGGTCAGCGCCTGCTGGTCGATCTCGATGACATGGCGATTGGTGACGATGTAGTGCTTATTGACGAAAAACCCTGAACCAGTACCCCAGGGAGTCTCGAGGGACACCGTCGCATTGCGGGCCTCCTCGATGGAACCGCCCTTCTCAGGCGGCGCTCCCTGGCCAGTAGCCGGCACCGCCGGCGCCGGTGCGGTTGCGACGGAGGAAGGCGGTTCAATCGGGGCCTGCTGCGACTGGGCGCTTTCCGTCGGCGGAACAGGCTGTTCGCCGCTGGGCCTGACCAGGTAATAGGTGACACCGGCAGTGACGAACATCAAGAGAGCCACCGCCGCAATCTTCAACCCGGTTCCAGCGGAGGATGCGCCTTGGCCTGCCCCGCCCGCCACCCTCTTTTCCTGCTGGCGATCGACATGCCGCTGGTAGCGGGCAAAAATCAGGCCGCAGGAGGCACACTCGACCGTGTCGGTCTGTTCATGGGAACATTTGGGGCAGCGAATCGTAGTTTTCTCCATTGTTCCTCTGTCGGAAGTTGCGGTTGCCCTCTTGCATGCGCAAACTTAGCTCTTCTGGGCCATTTCCATCCACTCGCCGCCGGTCATCGCCGGCAGATCCTGCGGGCGCAGGGAGAATACGGCAAAGGGGGTGCCGGCAGCAGCCCATATCACCTGGTACTGCAGGAGGTCGGGATCGAGCAGGGTCCGCAGCGGGCGGCTGTGACCGACCGGCGGGATGCCCCCGATGGCAAAGCCGACCGTCTCCTTGACAAAACGGCCATCGGCTTTTGCAAGACCTAGCCCGGTGGCCTGCCTGATCTTCTCCAGGTCGACCCTGTTCTCCCCGGAGGCCACCACCAGAATCGGCTCCCCCGACCCTCCATCCCTGAACACCAGCGACTTGGCGATCTGGGCGACGCTGCAGCCGATGCTGGCCGCCGCCTCCGCCGCAGTGCGGGTGGACCCCGGCAGCTCCTGCACCGCAAATGCAAACCCGAGCGCCGTAAGACATTCCTGCACCCGCCTCGCGCTCTGACTGAGCGATGTTTGCATCGTGTTTTTCCTGACCTGTTGACTGCGTTCGGGCAAAAAACCTGAAAGCAGGATAGAATACCAGCTACGGAAGCCAGCGCCACGGTGATGGACGACTGAAGTTGCAAACATACCAGGAGCCCGGAGGGCGATGCAACAGATACGAATCAGCGACACCCTCTTTCTGCAGGAGCATGAGGTTGAAGTGACGATGATCCGGGCCCAGGGATCGGGCGGACAGAACGTCAACAAGGTGTCGAATGCGGTCCACCTGCGCTTCGACATCGGCCGGTCGTCCCTGCCGGAGGACCTCAAGCGCCGCCTGCTGGGGCTCAGCGACCATCGCCTGACCGCCGATGGCATGCTGGTGATCAAGGCCCAGGAATTCCGCAGCCTTGAGAAAAACCGCGAGGCGGCCCTCGAGCGCCTGGCCGAGATCATCCGCCTGGCCGCCGTCCCCCGCAAGAAGCGCCGCCCGACCCGGCCGACCCTGGCTGCGCGGGAACGCCGCCTGGCTGGCAAGACCAGGCGCAGCCAGACCAAAAACCTCAGGAAAAAACCGGAATAAGCGGCTCCCCTGAGCCGACAGGCTCCGTCCTGCGCAACGGGCCCTGCTTCCTGTCCGGATCTCGCTGGGGGCTCCTTTCTTGATGAAATTTTGACATTCTTTCCTCGCATTTTGACCATATCTTGACATCTGGAGTTGTAGAATCGTTTCAGAAAGAAGCTCCATGCCAGCCTTGACAGCACTACAGGCTATCCGCGGCCGGACACGAACGTTATTCTGATAGGAGAATCAAGATGAATATGCATGAGTGGGGAGCGACTCTGCTCTTTTTCATCGTGCTGCTGGCCCTGGTCAGGCCGCTCGGTGTCTTCATGGCAAGGGTCTACCAGGGCAAGAGGACCTTTCTCTCACCATTTCTCGGCCCCTGCGAACGATCGATCTACCGGTTCTGCGGGATAGGCCCGGACGAGGAGATGGACTGGCAGCGCTATGCCTGGGCCATGATCCTCTTCAACCTGCTACTGTCCGCCGCGCTTTTCGCCATGCAGATGCTCCAGCATCTGCTGCCGCTCAATCCGCAGCGGATGCCGCCCCTCACCTGGCAGCTGGCGCTGAATACGGCAGTCAGCTTCGCCACCAACACCAACTGGCAGAATTACGCCGGCGAGCAGACCGTCAGCTACTTCACCCAAATGGCAGGACTGACGGTGCACAACTTCGCCTCCGCCGCCACCGGCATGGCCGTGGCCATTGCCCTGATCCGCGGCTTCATACGGCGCCGGACCACCATGCTGGGCAACTTCTGGGTCGATCTGACCCGGGGCACCCTCTACATCCTGCTGCCGATCTCTCTTCCCGCCGCCCTGGTACTGGTTTCCCAGGGGGTGATCCAGAATTTCAACCCTGACCTGCACGTGCCGCTGCTCCAGGCAACCACCTCCGAAAAGCATATGCTGGACGAGCAGGGGGCGCAAGTCACTGACGCGACCGGCAAGCCGCTCACCGAGAGGGTGACGGTCAAAGAGGTCGCAATCCCGATGGGACCGGTCGCCTCCCAGGAGGCGATCAAGGAACTGGGCACCAACGGCGGCGGCTTTTTCAACGCCAACTCGGCCCATCCCTTCGAGAACCCCACCCCGTTGTCCAATTACCTGGAGATCCTGCTGATCCTGCTCATCCCGTTCTCCCTCACCGCCACTTTCGGCACCATGGCGGGAAACCCGCGACAGGGCTGGACGCTGCTGGCGGTGATGCTGCCCCTGCTGGTCGCCTCCTTCGCTGCGCTGCAGGCCATCGAAGCCGGCGGCAACCCGCTGCTCGCCAGACTCGGCGTCGAGGGGGCCAACATGGAGGGCAAGGAGATCCGCTTCGGCCTGCACGGCACCAGCCTCTTTACGGTGGCCACCACCGCCACCTCCTGCGGGGCCGTCACCGCCATGCACGATTCCCTCACTCCCTTCGGAGGCATGATCCCTCTCAGCCTGATTCTTCTGGGCGAACTGGTCCCGGGCGGGGTCGGCTCCGGTCTCTATACGATGCTCGCCTTCGCGGTTATCGCGGTCTTCATC
>CAYYWK010000267.1:0-1262 GCA_964475345.1 uncultured Desulfobulbus sp. | reverse complement strand
GCATGGTGCCGCTGCTACATATGATGCTAAACGTCGTCTTTGGCGGCAAGGGTGTGGGTCTGATGAACATGCTCATGTATGCGATTCTCGCGGTCTTTATCTGCGGCCTGATGATCGGCCGAACCCCGGAATACCTCGGCAAGAAAATCGCCGTGAAGGAGATGTGGATGTCGACTTTGGCGGTCCTTGCCGCAGGCGTCACCGTGCTGATACTGTCCGGGATCGCCATGGTCACTCCGGCGGCGGTGTCGTCGATGGCCAACCCCGGCGCGCACGGCCTAACCGAGGTGCTCTACGCCTTCACCTCGATGGCCAACAATAATGGCAGCGCTTTTGCGGGATTGGCCGGCAACGTCACCTTCTACAATCTCCTCGGAGCGCTGGCGATGATCATCGGTCGCTACGTGCCGGCTGTCGCGGTGCTGGCCATGGCCGGCTCACTGGCGGCGAAGAAGTATGTGCCGCCAAGCCTCGGCACCCTGCCGACCGACAAGGCGCCGTTCGCCCTCTGGCTGGTCCTGGTCATTCTGATCGTCGGTGCCTTGACCTTCTTTCCGGCTCTGTCGCTCGGGCCGATCGTCGAACACCTGACCATTGCGGGAGGCAGATAACCATGTCGATGCATCCGCCTGAACCTGTAACCATCTTCGACGCACGGATTATGGGAGCGGCGCTGGCCGCTTCCCTGACAAAGCTCGATCCCCGCACTCTGTGGCGAAATCCGGTAATGCTGGCGGTAGAGATCGCCAGCGCCGTCACAACGATCTCCTTCGTCCTGTCGCTGGCCGGCGTCAACCGCGAGCCGGCCTGGTTTACCGGGTTTGTCTCGCTCTGGCTGTGGCTGACGGTGGTCTTCGCCACCCTGGCAGAGAGCCTGGCCGAAGGCCGTGGCAAGGCACGGGCGGCCAGCCTGCGCAAAACCCGCACCGAGGTCAGGGCCAAGCGCCTGAAGCGGCCCGATTTCGAGGCCCCCGTCGAGATGGTGTCCGCCACCGACCTGCGCAAGGACGACTATATCCTCGTCGAGGCGCAAGAAACGATCGCCGGCGACGGCGACGTTGTCGCCGGTGCGGCCCTGGTGAACGAGGCAGCTGTCACCGGCGAGTCGGCACCGGTAATCCGTGAGTCGGGCGGGGACCGGAGTGCGGTGACCGGCGGCACCACGGTCCTCGCCAACTCGATCATCGTCAGGATTACCGCCAACCCGGGCGAGACTTTTCTCGACCGGATGATCTCATTGATCGAAGGGGCCAGGCGGCGCA
>CAYYWK010000266.1:0-4901 GCA_964475345.1 uncultured Desulfobulbus sp. | reverse complement strand
GAGCGGCTGACCACGGACACCGCCCGCGCCGTCGCCGCCTTTCTCCACGAGCGGGATCGCGACATCCTGCTGGCGGCGGAACTGCCGTTGACCGCCGAGACCTTCGCCACCTTTCTCGCCGGCAGCACCGGCAAGGTCGTCCTGCATCACCCCTGGCAGCTCAAGGAACAGGGAGACGCCTGGGTCGCGCCGCCCGAGAACGGTGTAGGCTCCACGGTAGTGGTTTCCGACAATCCAGACAACAGCAAGGATTTTCACTACCGTGGCCCCGAGCGGCAGGGCGAGGTGGAATTCCGGCCGCTGTACCATGAAATGACCTTCGTCAACCTGGCGGGCCGGGAGGAGATCAAGGTCTCGGCCACCGACCTGCTCCCGAAATCCCTGCAGGATGTGTCCAGAAGAGAGAACACCTGGTGCCGGGCGGAAGGGTATTTCCCGGAACTTGAGAGCCTTGGCAGGGGCGGGATCTATGTCTCCGAGGTTATCGGCCCCTATGTATCGTCGCCGCTGGTCGGCCCTTACACCAGAAAGGCCGCGGCCGCCGCGGGCATTCCCTTCGAGCCGGAAAAGGCGGCCTACGCCGGCAAGGAAAACCCGCTGGGGCGGCGCTTCACCGGAATCATCCGCTGGGCCACCCCGGTATTCAGGGACGGTCGCAAGATCGGTTACCTGACCCTGGCGCTCGATCACACCCATGTCATGGAATTCACCGATCACCTGGTGCCGACCGAGGAACGCTATTCTCCAATCTCCGACGCCGGCAGCGGCAATTACGCCTTCATGTGGGATCACCAGAGCCGCAGCATCTCGCACCCCAGGGACTATTTCATCACCGGCTATGACCCCGAGACAGGCGACCCCGCAGTTCCCTGGCTGAGCGAGGAAATGTACGCGATGTGGCGGCAGAGCGGTCTTCCCTACCGGCAGTTCGCCGAAACAGCCCCCCGCTTTCTCGAGCAGTCGCTGCAGAAGAAGGCGGCAAAGGAACTGACCGAGGCCGGCATGCTCGGTCTCGACTGCCGCTTCCTCAACTTCGCCCCGCAGTGTGTCGGCTGGAACGATCTCACCCAGTACGGCGGTTCCGGCTCCTTCGTCATCTTCTGGAGCAAGCTCTGGAAGCTCAACACCGCCGCCGCCATCCCCTACTATACCGGCATGTACGGAAAGAGCATGCGGGGCTTCGGCTATGTCACCATCGGCGCCAATGTCGACGAATTCCACAGCTCGGCCACCGCCACGGCAGGCAAGATCGACGCCCTGGCCGAGGAATATGTCGACCAGTTGGACGCCCAGCATGAAGACACCCACCGTCGGATGGTCAGCCTGGTTACCGGCACCACCTGGAACCTGGCCGTCTCCACCCTGGTCATGATCCTGCTGGTCCTCTGTATTGCGGTGTGGATGGCCTCGGCGCTGACCGGCCGAATCAAGGAAATGATCCGGGGGATCCGGCTGTTCCAGAAGGGTGACCTGCATCACCGTCTCGAGGTCGGCAGCCGCGACGAGATGGGTGAGCTGCACGAGGCCTTCAATGAGATGGCCGACACGCTCGAGCGGGCGATGCAGGACATCGGCGAGGCCCGCGATCGGGCGGAGGGTTCGGATCGTTCCAAGAGCGCCTTTTTAGCCAACATGTCCCATGAGATCAGGACGCCGATGAACGCCATCATCGGCATGAGCCGGCTGGCCCTTGAATCCTGTGAAAATGACAAGCAGCGGCATCTGCTGAGCTCGGTGAGCAGCTCTGCCGACTCCCTGCTTTCTGTTGTCAACGATATCCTTGATTTCTCGAAGATCGAAGCCGGCCAGCTGGCCCTTGACCAGCAGCCCTTTCACCTGCGGCAACTGGTGTGGTCGACGGCTGAATCGATGCGGATTCTCGCCGATGAGAAGCATATCGGCTTGCAGGTGGAAATTGCCCAGAACGTGCCGCCTCTCGTACGGGGCGACGCCACGCGGCTACGCCAGATCCTGCTCAACCTGCTTGGCAATGCCGTCAAGTTTACCGATCGGGGCCATGTCAGCCTGGAGGTGGAGGCAGCCGGAATCGGAGACGAGCGGGTGGAAATCCGCTTTTCGATCAGCGATACCGGGGTTGGCATCGACCCGGAACATCAGCAGCAGATTTTCGAAAGCTTCACCCAGGTTGACGGCAGCTTCAGCCGGCGCTATCAGGGGACCGGGCTCGGCCTGGCGATCAGTCGCCGGCTTTGCCAGTTGATGGGCGGCGATATCAAGGTGGAGAGCGAGCCGGAGAAGGGCAGCATCTTCCGGTTCACCGTGGTCATGACCGTGATCGACGCCGCCGAGGCGGCCGACGGCGAAAGGGAGCGGCCTCCTGTCGGCGTGTCCTTGCGCCCGCTGAAGATCCTGCTGGTTGAGGACAACGAAACCAACCGTGATCTCGGACTGCTGGTGCTGACCAACATGGGACATCAGGTAGTGATGGCCGCCGATGGCATGAAGGCCTTGGAGGTGCTTGCGGAACAGCGCGTCGAGGTCATTCTGATGGATGTCCAGATGCCCGGTCTGGATGGCTGCGCAACCTCCCGCCTGATCCGCTCGTTCGAGCAGGGAGAGGTGGGTCAGTTCGAGCTGAGTCCCGACCTGGCCATTCGCCTGCGGGAGAATCTGGCCGGCGGGCACCTGCAGATCATTGCCCTCACCGCCCATGCGATGAGCGGCGACCGGGAAAAATGCCTTGATGCCGGAATGGACGACTACCTGACCAAACCGTTCATACCCGAGAAGGTGGCGGCGGCCCTTGCCGGAGTGCCTGTCGCCGGCGAACAGCCGCCGGAGGGCGAGGCAGCCGGCGACGGCAGCGGGGCGGGGCTGCGGCGGCAGGCTGTCGATCATCTTCTCGGGTACTATGGTCTAAACCAACAGAGTGCGGATCTGCTGCTGGAGACTTCGCTGGCGACGCTGCGGCAGGATCTTGAGAAATGGCGGGAATGCCAGGCGCAGGGGGATCTGCAGGGAGCTGTCAAGGCGGCCCATTCGATGAAGGGCGTCCTGCTCAACCTTGGCCTGGAGAAGGTGGCGGATCTGGCGCGAGAGATCGAACGCGCCTGCCGGGACGGGGAGATCGATGCCGTTGCCGGTGATTACGAAAGGCTGCGCGAGGAGGTGCTCCGGCTGGCGGGCAGGCGGGCGTCCGGTCCGGAGGTAATCGGACAAGGATCTGCTGCCGGAGCTACGGGGGAGGGGGTGGCAGAGAAGGGGTAGGTTGGGCAGTATATGCGTCAGAAGGTGCTTGCGCCGGCAGGGATGGCGCCTACACCGCATGTGTTTCGTGAACAGGAGAGACGAATGGAATCCCCCGCAATTCGAGTACTGATCATCGACGACGAGCCGATGGTGCGCGGCACCTTCGTGGCCTTCATGCAGCATTGGGGGTATGTGACGCGGGAGGCGGAAAACGGCAAGGTCGGCCTGGAGCTTTTCAACCGCGAGCCCTTCGATATTGTCCTCACCGATCTCGACATGCCGGAGATGGGCGGTCTGGCGGTTCTGGCATGGCTCCACGAGCATTCCCCCGACACCCCGGTGGTCATCATTTCCGGGGCCGGCCAGCTCGATGATGCGGTGCAGACGGTAAAACTCGGTGCCTGGGATTACCTGACCAAGCCGGTGGGCAGCATGGCGGTGCTCGAAAGCACCATCCAGCGCTGTCTGGAAAAGGCGCGACTGATCAAGGAGAACAAACGGTACCAGAATTTTCTCGAAGAGGAAGTCGAGAAGAAGACCGAGGCCCTGCGTCAGAACAACATGGCCCTGCGGGCGGAAGTCACCGACCGCAAGCGCAAGGAGGAAGAGGTGCTGCGCCTCAACCGCCATCTCGAGGAGGTCGTCGACGCGTCAGGCGAGCTTTTCTCCTACCAGTCGGTGCGCGATCTGCTGGCCGGAGCCCTGGAGAGCTTCCAGTATATCCTGCAGGGCGGCATGCAGGGCAATCACGATGAAGGCGAGCGGAGCTTTTTCAGCGACGCCTTCGCGGTAGCCAGGTGCGGTGACGACCTCTCGATGATCTGCGGCACCGGTATCTACGCCGGGCGTGACGGCTGGCAGGCCTGCGAGGCGATGCCGGAGGCCATCTACAGGAAGGTGAACGAAACCCTTGCCGAAGGCAGGAGCAGAATCGACGGCCAGGACCTGCTGCTGCACATGCGCACGGTCAACCGGGCGGAGTGCCTTTTCTACCTTAACTGCATCATGCCGATCAGCGAAGCCAACCAGCGGATGCTGCAGATCTATATCACCAACGTGGCCAGCGCCTACGACAGCATCGTCATCAACGAGGAGATCTCCAATGCCCAGAAGGAGGTGGTCTTCACCCTCGGCGAGGTTATCGAGACGCGGTCGAAGGAATCCGCCAACCATGTCCGGCGGGTGGCCGAATACTCCTTCCTGCTGGCCGGGAAATACGGGCTGGCCGAAACGGATGCCGACCTGCTGCGCTACGCCTCGCCGATGCATGACGCCGGCAAGATCGGCATCCCCGACTCGGTACTCAACAAGCCCGGCAAGCTGACGGATGACGAGTTCCGGCTGATGCAGAGCCATACCGTCATCGGCTATGAGATCCTGAAGAGTTCGCAGCGGCCGATTCTCAAGGCGGCGGCCATCGTCGCCCACGAACATCACGAGAAATGGAACGGCAGCGGCTACCCGCGGGCGCTCGCCGGTGAGGATATCCATATCTACGGGCGGATCGTTGCCCTGGCCGATGTCTTCGATGCCCTCGGCTCCGATCGCTGCTACAAGGCGGCCTGGCCGATGGAGCGGATCCTGGCGCTGCTGAAGGAAGAGCGGGGGAGGCATTTCGATCCGGCGCTCATCGATATTTTCTTCAACAACCTGGACGATTTCCTGCGGATCCGCCGGGAGCTTCCGGATGC
>CAYYWK010000265.1:0-4911 GCA_964475345.1 uncultured Desulfobulbus sp. | reverse complement strand
GTCACCCTCACCCCGGAGAATACAATGGCCATAAATGAAGAATTACTTGACCAACTGATAGCTGGATACCAGAAGCCTGAAGATCTGATAGGCGAAAACGGCCTGCTCAAGCAATTGACCAAGCGCCTTCTTGAGCGGGCGATGCAAGCCGAGATGACAGAACACCTTGGTTATTCCAAGAGTAAACCTACTGGAAAGAATACCGGCAATTCAAGAAACGGCTCGTACAAGAAGAAAATCAAAGGTGATTTCGGTGAGATCGACCTTGAGGTTCCTCGAGATCGTAACGCATCCTTTGATCCGATCATCATCCCCAAGGGTGAATCCCGATTCAAGGGTTTTGATGATAAGATCATCTCGATGTACGCCCGAGGAATGACCACCAGGGATATCCAGACTCACCTCGCAGAGATGTATGGAGTTGAGGTTTCGCCGACGCTGATCTCCAATGTTACCGATGCGGTTACAGAGGAAGTAAGGCTGTGGCAGAATCGCCCGCCGGAAGAGATCTATCCCATTGTCTATCTGGATGCCGTCAGGATCAAGGTCAAACATAATGGCCAGATCATCACCAAGGCGGTGTACCTGGCCATAGCGGTTACCATGGAAGGCATCAAGGAAGTTCTTGGCATGTGGGCAGCAGAAACTGAAGGTGCCAAATTCTGGTTAGCCATTCTGACTGAACTGAAAAACAGAGGCGTGAAGGATATCCTTATTGCCTGCGTCGATGGTCTGAAAGGTTTTCCCGAGGCAATAGAGGCAGCATTTCCTCAAGCCCAGGAACAGTTGTGCATTGTCCATCTGGTTCGCCATAGCCTGAACTTTGTATCCTGGAAACAGCGTAAGGAAATGGCAAATGATTTAAAAGAAATCTATAGCGCCTCGACCGTCGATCAGGCCGAGGCCAATCTGCAAGCCTTCGGCGAGAAATGGAATGAAACCCATCCTAAAGTGAGTCAGTCCTGGCGGAACAACTGGCAACGGATCATCCCGTATTTTGCTTATCCACCATCGATTCGGCGAGTTATCTATACGACCAACGCCATTGAATCACTGAATATGTCGCTGAGAAAAGTGACCAAGAATCGTGGATCATTTCCAAATGACGAGGCCATGTTCAAACTGCTGTACCTGGCCCTGAACAACATTTCAAAGAAATGGACAATGCCGATCAAAGAATGGAAAACTGCCCTGAATCAGTTCAGCATCATGTTTGAAGAGAGACTGCCGAACTTTTAAGAGAAAAACCATTTACACAAAATTCTTTACAGGCCCGACTCCGGATAATAAAATCGGATAAGCCGAACAAATCATTTATGCAAGACTACGGCAAATTTTACATAATCTCAGGCGAGCGGATAGATGGGAATTGACGGATCAGAATTAAAACGAAGGAAAACTGACAGAGGGAGTTTCCCGCACAACAATACCAGTGGAGATAGAGAAGCATCGCCGTCTGCCAATCCAGATCAGAATGCGGGTGAGAAGAGAAAGCCCGGCATCGTTTCACGGACATTCACCGCATTTGCAAAGGTTTGTACAGGCGTACTGCTGTTTTTTGTCGGTATTGGCCTTATGGCTAATTTTGCAGACTATATGCATGGCAGATCTCGTTTACAGGAACGTAATAACGCTTCAACCAATTCAAATACAGACTCAAATACAGGAAAATATATTTCTGCAGAAGAATATGGAACAGATTGGCCCTTTACGATCCAGAGCGGCACATTGAACTGCATTTCAAATAATATCCAAGGTTATAAGAAACACTACGTTTCCATATCTCAAAACGGCAATACGTGGGCAGTAAATGGCAGTGCGATGGGGGTTGGTACCTACCGACCTCTTGAAGAAATCTGGAAAAACAACCCAGACTCACCAGGAGCTAAAATTCCAGTAGGCGATATAATTAAACGTGGCCTTGCATTGTGCAATAATAATTAAACGGATCAAACAATATCGGATTTTCTGATGCAAATGAAGATTCACACTTTACCAATGCTATTTGGGATCTGCCTGGCTTCGACTATAATTTTCACCAGCTTTACATGCCAGGCTGCAAACGAGATAAATTTTGATAAACCGTGGACAATTTACAGAAAAGCCGGCAGCCCAGTCGAGGTAGTCAATATCACTCTCGATACTGATGTTAACGGTTACCAGATCGCCATTTATAAAACCACTTCAGGAGAAGAAGGATTCGTCGATATCTCAAACTTCGAAAACATCAGCGAGCTTTTGTCGCTTATGAATCCTGGCACGGAAAGCCAAAGCCAGGTTGATGGAAGAGGCGACAACTCTGCGCCTCTCTATTCTGAACCAACTATCGACGATGAACCACAATATGCACCTGCAGGAGGACCAGCAAAATCTGCCGATGTCATAGTCGCCCTTATCAATCAGATGTATGGTAACGTCTGCCATGCGGAATTGAACGGATTCTTCAGCAAGACACTGAAGCTGGACTGGACTTCGAACACAAATAAATTCCATGCGATAAAGGTTATTTCTGAAATAGGCAGCGTAAAAGAATCTCTATATCTCGATGGCGTCAGGTATTTTCAGTTTCCTAACGATGCTGGCACTTATAATGTGATTGATTGGAAAACTGGAGAGAAAGAATCTGTTTCTGACACAGCCCGATATTATTTCCCTGATTGATAAGGAGGTTATAAATGAGAAGGTTTTTTTTAATTTTCCATCGCGCATTATTGCTTTTTACGTCTGTTATCGCCATTTCTGTTGCGTCGAACTGTATCGCTGCCGAGTACAGTGTTTCAAAGATCGAAACACGATTGGTTGAAAAACCAGATAGAGATAACGATATCAAGTTCGTCATAAAAGCAGACGTCACCAACCTTTCAAACGATTCCAAAGTTTTCGTCAACTTGCAGGCAATTGACAGCAGAGGCTTTGAGGTCCACGACATGACAATTCAGGGAACTATTCACCCTGGCAGCACAAAGACCCTGTCTGATCATGGCTACATGAATGTAAGCGACTACAGATCGATTAAAGAATGGAGAATCGACGAGTAATTCATGGCTGTTGCATGAAATGCAATAACGGAGGATCACAATACGATGGATCCGGATAGCCACCATATGCGCAATGGCAATGTCCACCGGCCACAATATGGGGTGGCTTGAAAAGAATCGAGAAAGGAAGTACAGTTTCCATCATGAAGAGTACGCACCACAACATACTCCGAGGGATCGGATCAGTGATCGAGATCATGCCGCCAGAGCGGAAGATTGATTACAGCCGGTTCGTGTCGCGCATGACACCGATGGAAAGAATGCAGAAGTCCTTTGAAATGGTAGGGGACAGCCTGCGGAAAGCAATCGGTGAATATGCCAATGACAAAAAAGAAATATCCCCCATCGGTAAAATCCCAGGATGTCCCTGCCGCGGCGAATAACGTCGTTGAAGGCAAAAAGATAATCCACGAGATTCAGCACCACCAGTATTCAGGCCCTCTGCCTGATCCTCTCACGTTTTCTCAGTACGACGACATCGTCCCTGGAGCTGCAGACCGCATACTGCAGATGGCAGAACTCAACGCCCGGCACATGCGGGAAATGGAAGAGAAGCACCTTCAAGCCCAGATCGATGCTGACATCAGGCGGCATAAAGAGGTCGGAAGGGGGCAAAACTATGCCATATGCAGCGTGGCCATGTCGTTCTCTGTTGCGGTTGTCGCCCTGTTGCTTGGTTATCCGTCGGTTGCCGCAACAATATGCGGGGTGACGATTGGCGGCATTGTTGCGTCGTTCATTACCGGGAAGGTCGCCGGGAAACAGGCGGTTGACGATCGGCAACCACCTGAAAAACAATAATCGCCAGCCGCGATGTCCGTCTATCCCCACCCAAGCAAACCCGGCTGGCAGATGATCAAAATCAGCCATGGCCGCAAGGTAAAGGCTGAGTATATCCCGTTTGAAGGCAGCAGAGATGATGCGCTGCAGCTGGAGGCGGAGATCCGCGGCACCGTCGACCGGACAGACCCGGGCTTTCCTGATCTGCTGCCGGAATTCAAGGTCGCATACCGGAACAGGGCCAGCCTGCGTGGGTATGAGGTCATGGAGAACAGCCTGCGGCACCTGACGGGATTTTTCGGCGGATTCAAGATGCGGCACCTTGCCCCGACCCTCATCGAGCAATACAAGGCGAAACGGCTGGCCGACGGGGTGAAGAAGCGGACCATCAACATCGAGCTGTCTGGCCTATCGGCCTATATCACCTGGTTGAACGAGACAACCGGCAGCCAGTACAAGCGCCCCAAGCGCTTCGGCAAGCGTGAGACGAAACCGCCGATGATGCGGCCGCTGACTGTTGACGAGATGGTTGCCGTGATCGGCGCACTCGATGGCGACATCAGGACCATGATAGAGATCATGGCTTCGTGTGGGTTGCGGAGAGACGAGGTATACGGCCTGCGTAAAATCGATTACGACCAGGGCGGCAGGACGTTCACGGTGAGAGGGAAAGGCGGAAAGGAGAGGAGATGGTGCCGGTATCTTCTCCCGATCTAGCAGAGAGGATCCTGGACGCTCTGCAGCGAAACGAATCGTCTCCGCTGCTGTTCCCGTCCCCACGGACAGGCAGGCAGTATACCGACATCAGGAAGGCGCTGGCCAGGGCGGCAAAGAAGGCTGGCGTTGAAAAGCATATCCACCCGCACCTGATGCGGCACTCGTTCGCCACGGCGCTTCTAGCAAACGGTGTCGATGTCCGGATCGTGCAGGAGCTGCTCGGACACTCAGAGCTTGCAACGACACAGATTTATACGCACGTGGTCGACTTGACGAAAAGGGCCGCGACGGATGTTCTCGCCGCGGCTATGGGAAAAAATGTTGCTCGCGTTGCTAAGGCGGATCGTGATTGAAAACGGGTTGATGCGTATCGATC
>CAYYWK010000264.1:0-4951 GCA_964475345.1 uncultured Desulfobulbus sp. | reverse complement strand
CCACCACCGAGTGCTGCTCCGGGGTGGAAGCCCAGCGGACAACGGCTACCGGAGTCTTGGGATCCCGCCCGTTTTTGATCAGGTTGTCGACGATGAACGGCAGGTTTTTGATGCCCATGTAAACGACCAGAGTTCCCGCACCGGTGGCCAGGCGGGACCAGTCGATATTCGAGCTATCCTTGGTCGGATCCTCGTGGCCGGTGAGAAAGGCCACCGAGGCGGTATAGTCGCGGTGGGTGATGGGGATGCCGGCATAGGTGGCGGCCGCCGTTGCCGACGTCACCCCCGGCACGACCTCAAAGGGAATACCTGCCGCTGCCAGCTGCTGCACCTCTTCACCGCCGCGGCCGAAGATAAAGGGATCGCCGCCTTTGAGGCGGACGACCATCTTTCCCTGCCTGGCGAAATCCACGAGCATCTGGTTGATCTCTTCCTGGGTATGGGTGTGCTGCACTCCGCCTTTCTTGCCGGCATACACCAACTGGGCGTCCTTTGGAATATGCCGGAGCAGCCTGGTGCTCGCCAGGTAGTCGTAGATGACGACTTCCGCCCTCTCGAGAAGCTGCTTGCCCCTGACCGTGATCAGTCCGGGATCGCCCGGCCCGGCCCCGACCAGGTACACCTTTCCCTGCCCGTGTTTCTTTGCCTGTTCTTCCATAACCGACTCAACTCGTGAGAAATGGATGCCCTGTCAGTTTCGCGTCGACATGACGGATCCAGCCGAGCAAAAAAGGGGGCATCCCCGTAAAGGTATGCCCCCTTCCCCTGTTACTGCAAATACTGTTCTCCGTAACGGAATGTCTCTCCCGCCAGAATTACAGCTCTTTCATGATCAGATCGGTTACTTCGCCGATCGAGGCGGAACCGTCGACTGAGACCACCTTCGGGCCCTTTGCCTGCTTGAAGTAATTGACGGCGGCCATCGTGCCGGTAACATCATCATAGTAGATGTTGTGACGTTTGTTGATCGCATCCTCGTCCTGATCGTCCGGCCTGGTCTTCAGGTCTCCGCCGCAGACCCGACAGACCAGCTTGCCGTCTTTCTCAACCGGCTTGATCGCCGGGAAGGCGATGTGGTTCGGGTGGTTGTTGTCGTTGACGCACAGGCGGCGCCCCATGATGCGTTCCTTGGCAATCTGCCGGTCAAGAACGATCTCGATGACGTAATCAAGGGCCAGACCGTTGTCCTCAAGGGTCTTGGCAAGGGTGATGGCCTGGTCCTTGGAGCGAGGGAAACCGTCGAGAATCCAGCCTTGCTTGCAATCGTCCTTCTGCAGGCGGGCAACCATCATCGGGATGGTGATGTCATCCGGGACAAGGTCTCCACGATCGATATACTCCTTGGCCTTCTTACCCAGTTCCGTACCACCGCCGATATGTTCGCGGAAAATGGCACCGGATTCGATATGGGGAATATTAAATTTTTTCTGCACAATGGCTCCCTGGGTTCCCTTGCCGCTGCCGTTCGGTCCGAAAACCAGAATATTCTTGCCCATAACCGTTCTCCTTTTTCCTTTGATCTTGATAATATGTGCGAAAGCTCGTGAAACACCACCAGCTGAAACTGCAGTCACCTTGCTTTTGGTAGACACCGGGAGTCTCATCCCCGTTCCGCCAAAGGCTGCCCCAAGGCATCGGAAGTACCTTCCGGATTGTCGGGCAAGCAGCAAATATAGCCTATTCTTGGGACCGAGGCGAGAAAAATATCTGCCGAAGATTTTGACTTTCGCCGGTAAAGCGGGTATTTTCGTCGTTTACAGGCAACGGAACTACCGACAAAATTACGGCTGCTGACACCGCTTCAGCTCCCCCCCGAAACCCTTTCTGGATCAGCAATCACGCCCACTCTTTGAACGGCACGCATATGAACATCATCCGCATCGGCATAATCGGCTTTGGCACCGTAGGCAGCGGCCTGGCCCAGACCCTCTTCGAACAGCGGGAAAGGCTCCGCCGCAAGACTGGAGCCGACATTCTCCTGTCGAGGGTCGCCGACATCAACATCGCGAAGCTTCCCGATCACTTCCGGGAGGTCACCCTCACCCGGGACGCAGGCGACATCTTCAACGACCCGGGAATCGACATCGTCGTCGAACTGATCGGCGGCATCGAACCGGCCAAAACCTTCATCCTCAAGGCCATCGACAGCGGCAAGCACGTCGTGACCGCCAACAAGGCCCTGCTCTCCACCCATGGCCGGGAGATATTCGCCGCTGCTGTCAAGAAAGGGGTTGAGGTCGGTTTCGAGGCCAGCGTCGGCGGCGGAATACCTGTCATCAAGGCCCTCAAGGAAGGCCTGGTTGCCAACCGTATCGAGGCTATCCAGGGAATAATGAACGGAACCGCCAACTATATTCTCACCCAGATGACGGATCATGGAACCGACTTCGCGGTGGTACTCCAGGATGCCCAGGCCAAAGGGTTTGCCGAAGCCGACCCGACCTACGACGTGGAAGGCATCGACACCGCCCACAAGCTGGCGATCCTGATGACCATCGCCTACGGCCTGCACGTGCAGCTCGACGACATCACCGTCGAGGGGATCAGCAGCATCCGGCCGATTGACATCGACTTCGCCCGCGAATTCGGCTACCGCATCAAGCTGCTGGCCATCAGCCGCAATCACGGCGATCATGTCGAAGCCCGGGTGCATCCGACCATGGTGCCGGCGGCCCACATGCTCGCCAGCATCAACGGCCCGTTCAACGCCATCCAGTTCACCGGCGATACCGTCGGCGACGTGCTGCTCTATGGCCAGGGGGCGGGAATGATGCCCACCGGCAGCGCGGTCTCCGCCGATGTCGTCGATATCGGCCGCAACATTATCGCCGGATCGCTCAACCGCGTCCCTGCCCTCTCATACCTGCCCGAATTCATAGGTGAACCCAAAATCACCCCGATGAGCCGACTGATGTGCCCCTACTACTTCCGGGTAACCGCCCTCGATCAACCAGGGGTACTGTCGACCATTTCCGGAATCTTCGGGAACCACGGGATATCCATAAAGTCGGTCATGCAGAAGGGGCGGCAGAGCAACGAACCGGTCCATATCGTCTTCAGGTCGCATCACGCCTCGGAGGAAGCAGTGGAGAAGGCCATCGCCGAAATTGACGCCCTTGCCTGCTGCACCGTCCCGACCATCAAGATCCGCATCCTGGACGAGGACTGAACGCGGGATGAGCGGCATGAAATATCTGATCCTGGTCGGCGACGGCATGGGAGACCATCCCTTGGATGAGCTCGGTGGCAGAACTCCGCTCGAAGTTGCCAAGACGCCCGCCATTGACGAACTCTGCCGGGATGGCGAATTCTTCCTCAACCACACCGTCCCCGACGGCTTCCCACCCGGCAGCGACGTCGCCAACCTGTCGCTGCTCGGCTACGCCCCGCAAACATACTATACCGGCAGGGCACCGCTGGAGGCTGCCGCGATGGGGATTCACCTCGCCGACGACGAAACGGCATTCCGCTGCAATTTCGTCACCCTCGGCCACTCGGACACCGGCCGCGTCACCATGCTCGATTTCGCGGCAGGCCACATCACCTCCACCGAAGGCCATCAGCTGATCGCCGCCCTGCAGCACAACTGCGCCGACCATACCTTCCGTTTTCATCCCGGCGTCAGTTACCGCAACCTCGTCGTCGTCAAGGGCGGGTACCCGGACCTGGCGACGGTCCCCCCTCACGACTGGATCGAAAAGGACGTCACTGACCACTGGCAGCGCTACCTCACCGACGGACACTGGCGGCAGCTGCTTGCCTGCGTTGCCGCGACCCTCGCTGATCACCCCGTCAACCGGCAGCGCACCGTTGAAGGCAAGAATCCCGCGAACGCCGTCTGGCTCTGGGGCGAGGGTAAAATGCCGACCGCCCCGACCCTCACCGACCGCTTCGGCATCCGGGGCAGCATGATCAGCGCCGTCGACCTGCTGAAAGGACTCGGGGTGATCGCCGGATTGTCGGTGCTTGACATTCCGGGAGCGACCGGCTACCTCGACACCAACTACGAAGGCAAGGCCGATGCGGCAATCGCCGCCCTGGTCGGCGGTGAAGATTTCGTCTTCGTCCATCTCGAAGCCCCAGACGAAGCGGGCCACCAGGGTTCTGTGCGGGCCAAGGTCCAGGCCATCGAAGATTTCGACAGCCGGATCGTCGGGCCGATCGTCAGAGCCCTGCGGGATGCTCGTGTCGACTTCCGGATAGTCGTCACCATGGACCATTTCACCCCGATCGCGCTGCGCACCCACAGCACCGACCCGGTCCCCACCCTTCTCTACGATTCCCGCGGAACCGGGCCGCAATCGCAGTGCAGGTTCAATGAGAGGGAATGCCTCGCACACAGCCGGCAGCATGGCAACGCCTTAGCCCATGGGGAACTGCTCGTCAACAAACTGCTTGGGCGATAAATCTTCCACGATGAGCGAAGGCAAGGCCAGAAAGATCCATCGCAGCACCTGTCGCGTGCTTTACGGCGACACCGATGCCGCAGGTGTCGTCTACAATGCCAACTACCTGCGTTACTTCGAGATCGGCCGCACCGAACTGATGCGGGACTGGGTCTGCTCCTACCGCGAGATAGAGCTCCTGGGCATCGTCCTGCCGGTGACCGAGTGCTACACCCGCTTCAAGGCTCCTGCCCTCTATGACGACCTGCTGACCATCGAGACCTCGGTGGCCGAGCTGCGAAAGCTGACCTGTCGCTTCAACTACCGGATATGCCGGCAGAATCCGCAGCTCGAACGCCCACAGCTGCTGGCCAAGGGCTACACCATCCATGCAGCGGTAACCCGCCAGGGCAAGCTGACCCCTCTGCCTATGGATATCGCCCTGAAACTGGAAATGCTTCTGGGCTGAATGCAGGCAGCAATCGACAAACGGAAATAACCGTTGACATTCAGCCCCCGCGTGGTATATTGGGGCCTCGCGACGCGGGGTGGAGCAGTCTGGTAGC
>CAYYWK010000263.1:0-4958 GCA_964475345.1 uncultured Desulfobulbus sp. | reverse complement strand
GAAAATGCTGACCGTCCGCCACGGGGCGGAGGATTTCACTATCACCACCCAGGAGGAGATGCTCGAGGTCCTCGGTTCGGTGCTCGATATCGTTACCCTCGCTGTAGGCGGCCTCGGCGCCATTTCCCTGCTGGTCGGCGGTGTCGGCATCCTGACGATCATGACCATCGCCGTCACCGAACGGACTCCGGAAATCGGGCTACTGCGGGCGATTGGCGCCGGCCGGGGACAGATCCTGCTGCTGTTTATCGGTGAGGCGGTTGTCCTGGCGGCCATCGGCGGCTTCTGCGGCCTGGTCGCAGGCGCCGGAGGAGCCTGGCTACTGGGGGCGATTTTGCCTGAACTGCCCACCCACACCCCCTGGGAATATGCCCTCTATGCCGAGATCCTGGCGGCGATCATCGGTTTGCTGGCTGGGGTGATGCCGGCGCGGCATGCCGCCGGCCTCGACCCGATCGAGGCGCTGCGGGCCGAGTGAGAGACCGCAGGACCAAAGAAAACACAGGAGAAGGATGATGCATGATACCCATATCGTTCGTGTCGGCTGGCTGCTCGACGGCAGCGGCGGAGCGCCGCTGCACCCTGCGGAACTGCGGATAGAGGACGGCCAGATCACTGGGATCGCTTCCGGAGGAGACCTTGCGATCTCCGCCGGCGAGTCTCCGGTCGACCTTTCCCATACCGTGATCTGCCCGCCATTCATCGACTGTCATGTGCATCTCGCCTTTTCCGGGACGACCGATCCCCGGAGCAGGGCGACGATTGCCGAGGCCTCCCTCACGGAGGTCCGCCCTGTTGTCAGGCGCCACCTCGAGGACCTCTTCCGCCATGGCGTCATGGCCGTCAGGGATGCCGGTGACAGATCGGGCCATGGCCTGCGCTGTGTCGCGGAACTGGATCCGCAGGACGCCGCTGAGGTGACCGTTCTGTCCGCCGGTATCGCCATGCACCGGCAGGGACGCTATGGCGCGATGATCGGTCGGGGGCTGGGTGAAGGCGAGGATCCTTCCGACTCCTGGCAGCCGGAGGCCTCCACCGCCTCGCTGCTCAAGCTGGTCAATTCAGGGCCGAACAGTCTGCGGGAATTCGGTCGGGAGACTGCTCCGCAGTTCACCGTCGACGAGATGTGCAGGCTGGTTGCGAAAGCGGGCCACGCCGGCCGCAGGGTGATGGTCCATGCCAATGGCCGGGAGCCGGTGCGGGCAGCGATTGCTGCAGGTTGCCATTCTATCGAGCACGGCTATTTCATGGGCCGGGACAACCTGCAGAGGATGGCTGACAAAGGGGTGTTCCTGGTGCCGACTCTGTTCGCGATGAAGGCCTGTGCCTCACTGGCCGGCGATCCCCGCGAGAGGAAGATCGCCGAGAAGACCCTCGCCCACCAGCTCGAGCAGGTGTCCCTGGCCAGGGAACTGGGGGTGAAGGTTGCCCTCGGCACCGATTCCGGAAGCGCCGGGGTCCTCCACGGTGAGGCGGTGGTCGAAGAGCTGAAACTGCTGATTGCGGCCGGCTACCCCCTTGCCGAGGCTGTGCGGTGCGCGACTTCTGCTGCGGCTGAACTGCTAGGTCTCGACCGGGGCCGTCTCACTGTCGGCAGGCCGGCCGACTTCCTGGTTGCCCGTGGTACGCCGGCGCAGCTGCCGCGAAAATTCTCGTACCTGGAAGGGATCTGGCTGGCCGGTCGGCCAAATCCCCGGTACCGGAAAAATCCCCAGAAAGGAGTGGTGAGCGATGCAGTGGCAACGCGATGAATTCATCATCACCGACAATCGTGAAGCCCTCGACATCGAAGTGATCCACGGTTTTCTCCGCGAATCGTACTGGGCGAAGGATATTCCTCGGGTCATCGTCGAGAAGTCGCTGGCTCATTCCCTCTGCTTCGGCCTTTTCTGCCGCAACAGCCAGATCGGCTTTGCCCGGGCGATCACCGATCATGCCACTTTCGCCTACCTCGCCGATGTCTTCATCCTGCCCGGATTTCGCCGGCAAGGTCTGGCTTCCTGGCTTGTTTCCTGTGCCGTCAGCCATCCCGAGATGCAGGGGCTGCGGCGGATCCTACTGGCTACTGCCGATGCCCACGATCTCTATCGGGGATGCGGGTTCTCTCAGCTGCGGACGCCCGGCAATTTCATGGAAATCGGCCAGGCCGAACCTTACCGGGAAGGCAGAATCCGGCCGCTGTCCTGATGCGGTCGGGCTGTCTGCAGCCCGGCGAGGCGCGTTTTCCCTGCAGCCCATCAAGTTGACAAACCGCGGCGGAGGCCATTTAATGAATGATGGGGGTGCAGAGTCAGGGAAGGGGGATTGCAGACTGGCGAAGGTTTCGAAGCTCGGACAATGAGGTGAGGAAGGTGCTGCAGCGGAAATCATGCGCATCGGAAGTGCTGGGCGCACTGCTCGTGGTGCTGCTGGCGCTCTTTCCATGGACCCTCCCGGCCGGTTCACCCGAACCTGCAGGGGCGCTGCCGGCGGCCGCGATCACGGTGGCGATGGACAACAACTATCCACCCTTCGTGTTCCGAGGCAGCGACGGGCGCCTGCAGGGAGTCCTGGTCGACCAGTGGCGCCTGTGGGAACAGAAGACCGGTATCCGGGTCGACATACAGGCCATGGACTGGGGGCTGGCTCTCGCGGGAATGAAGGAAGGCCGCTTCGACGTCATCGACACGATTTTCAAGACCGATGAACGCCGGCAATGGCTCGACTTCACCGCCCCCTATGCCCGCCTCGAGGTGCCGATCTTCTTCAACCGCGAGATCAGCGGCATTTCCGGCATCGCCTCTCTGAAAGGCTTCGTCGTCGCGGCCAAAAAGGGCGACGCCGCGGTCGACCTGCTGCGGCAGGAAGGGGTCGACAGCCTGATGCTGTTTGACAGCTACGAGGCCATCGTCCGGGCGGCAAAGGAGATGCGCGTCAATGTCTTCGTCGTCGACAAGCCCCCCGCCCTCTACTATCTCTACAAGTTCAACATCCATGAGAACTTCCGGGAATCGCCGCCGCTGTATGTCGGCGAATTCCATCGGGCCGTCGGTAAGGGTGATATCCGTCTGCTGGAGAAGATCGAGAACGGATTCGCCGGCATCAGCGAGTCGGAAATGGAGGCCATCGACAGGAAATGGCGCGGTAACCCTGTCAGGACCACATTCTCTTATGGGATCGTTGTGCCGGCGGCGGCAGTCGTGCTGCTGGTGGTTCTGGCCCTGATCGGCTGGAACCAGATGCTGAAACGGGCGGTGGCGCGGCGGACCAGGGACCTGCGGCTGAGCGAGGAGCGGTACCGCCAGTTGTTCAATGTCGGTTCGGACGCCCTGCTGGTCGTCGATGTCGAGACCAGGAGTCTGGTCAACGCCAATGCGGCAGCGGTGGCTCTGTACCAGTATTCCCGCGAGGAGCTGCTCGCCCTTCAGATCAACGATCTGTTCGCCGATGCCGACGACGGCCATCACCAGATCGTCAGCAGTCCCGGCGGCATCCTCCATATCCCCTTGCGCCACCATCGGAAAAAAGATGGGACGGTTTTCCCGGTGGAGATTTCCTGCAGTCACTTCGAGATTGAGGGCAAGCGGCTGCGGCTGGCATCGATGCGGGATATCAGCGAGCGGGTGCGTACCGAGCAGGAACTCAGGGAAAGCCGCAAGTTTCTGAGCGAGCTGATTGAGAACAGCGGTAACCTGATCTTTGTCAAGGACCGGCAGGGACGCTACACCATGATCAACCGGAAATGGGAGGAAGTAACCGGAATGCGGCGAGACAATGTCATCGGCAGGAGTGATGCCGAGCTTTTCTCCTCCGGTGACGCCGAGCAGTTCCGGCTCAACGACCTCGAAGTCGTCGAAACGGGGCGGGTGATTGAAAGGGAGGAATCTTTCAGCGATGCCGACGGCGTCAGGCGATCGTTCCTTTCGATCAAGTTCCCGCTGTTCGGCGAAGATGGCTGCGTTTCCGGAATCTGCGGCATGATTGCCGAACTGACAGAGCGGCGTCAGGCTGAAGACGAGCGGGAGAGGTTGCGGGAGCAGCTCTCGCAAGCTCGCAAAATGGAGTCGATCGGTCGGCTCGCTGGAGGGATTGCACATGATTTCAACAATATGCTCGGTGTGATTCTCGGGCATACGGAACTGGCGCTGCTCAAGCTCAACCCCCGGGACCAGCTCTACGGCAATCTCAAGGAGGTGGAGAAGGCGGCCAAAAGGTCGGCGGATCTCACCCGTCAACTGCTGGCTTTCGCACGGCGGCAGACGGTCGTACCGAAGGTTCTCGACCTCAACGAGACGGTGGCCGGTCTCTTGAAGATGCTGGAGAGGCTGATCGGCGAGGATATCGAGATTGCCTGGCAGCCGGCCGACGACCTCTGGCCGGTCAGGATGGATCCTTCGCAGGTGGACCAGATCCTGGCCAACCTCTGCGCCAATGCCCGGGATGCGATCGCCGATGTCGGCAGGATCACCATATCGACGGTCAACGTCAGTCTCAGCGATTCCTTCTGCATCGGTCACGAGGGATGCGCCGCCGGGGATTTCGTCATGCTGTCGGTTGCCGACACCGGTTGCGGCATGGACAAGGAAATGATCGACCTGCTCTTCGAACCGTTCTATACCACCAAGGAGGTCGGCAAGGGCAGTGGACTGGGGCTGCCGACGGTATATGGCATCGTCCGCCAGAACAGCGGCTTCGTCAAGGTCGACAGCGAGGTCGGCCGGGGCACGACCATCAGGGTCTATCTGCCCCGCCACAGCGAAACAGGGGAGAGCAGCCTAAGCGGCCATGTGGTGGTGAAGGGCCCGGTTGTCAGTGCGACGGTTTTGCTGGTGGAGGATGAGCCGGCGATCCTCGGCATGGCCAGGATGATGCTGGAAAACCTCGGTTACCAGGTGCTGACCGCCAAAACGCCGCAGGAGGCCATCCGGCTGGTTTCGGAGCATGGCGGGACGATCAACCTGCTGATCAGCGATGTCATC
>CAYYWK010000262.1:0-4964 GCA_964475345.1 uncultured Desulfobulbus sp. | reverse complement strand
CGCTGTCGCAACGGTCCGATCGAGAGCTTCCGAACGTATTGTCTGTTCGATGGCCTATTTTTCCGCCGCAAAATTGAGCTGATCGCCGACCATATGAAAGATAGTTGAGCTGGTTGTAATCAAGAAATTGCGAAGCAAGGAGCGACTTGCCTTGGCCGGCCTGGCCTTCCAGGACGATCACGCCGGAATCCTTCAGGGCGTGATGCATCCGCGTGTTAAGGATCTCGGTCCTGAGCAGAATCCGATGACCATCGGTTGCGGGCGGGTAGAACTAGCTCGAAGGAGCGGTCTCGATCGTCGCAGTGGTTCTGGTCATTTGGAGTTGTCTTCCTTTATGAGCTGGTCTGGAAGCTGGGATTGATGCCACAGAAACTGTCGGCATATGCCCCGGATGATATTGGTGTCCTTCGATGTCAGGCGCACCCGGTTGAGAAACTGGCGAATATTGTTCATCCAGTAGGAATGACTCTTATCGTGCAGGAAATTGATTCTCAGCAGGACATCCTCGAGGTGGCTGTACATCCCTTCAAGTTCGAAGGTGGTGGCATACTGGGGAGCAGCCTGCATATCCTTCCGGACATGGATAACCCCGAAATGGATCTCGTAGCAGTGAATGGCTACAGCCTGGGCGAGGTTCAATGATGAGAATCCAGCCGTGGGAATGGCTGAGGTCATCTGACATAACTTGAGATCATCGTTGGATAGGCCGTAATTTTCCGGGCCGAAGACGAAGGCAATCTGGTTGCCGGCAATCTGCGGCAAAATCTGCTCGACGATTGAGCGCGGATTATTCTCGAGGATACGTTGCCGACCCCGGCGGGCCGTTGTGCCGACGACCAGCGAGAATGGTGCGAGGGCATCCGCCAAGGTGGAGTGCAATTCCATTGTGTCGATCAGATGGGCGGCTTTATGGGTCGCCATCTTGGCCATCACTTCGCGATCGGGCATCGCATCCCTTACCAGGATGAGGCGAGACAGGCCCATGTTGTGGGCAACTCGCGCTGCGGCTCCAATGTTTTCGGCAAATTTCGGGTTGACGAGGACAATGGCAAAATGATCGAGCAAAGAAGTATCTATGTGCATATTTATTAAAACTGCCGGCCAAATTCGTCAACCTGGCTACAGCGCCTTATACACCAAATGCATGAAAGGGGGGTGTCCGTAAAGCGGCGTACGAACGTGCCGCCCTTGCCTGGGTCAGATGCCGGCAATTGCGAGAAGGCCCACACTGCTGCTATCTGACGACTGTATCCGCAATACTCAACCTGCTGATTTTTTCGTATTCTTCCGCCTGCTTGTCAGGAGTGGTCGGCATCAGTCGCTTGAGCAGGGGAACGACGCCTCGCTCTGATTTCTCAAACAGTCCTTCCGCCTCCTTGAGGGTGATCTGCCATGCGGGGGCAAACCCAGGCGCTTTTTCAAACATGATGTCAAGTGCAGTCTGGTAGATGAAATACTGGCGTATTTCTTTTCGCCCAGGTTTCTGATTCAGGGATTGCACGGTTATACGCAGGTTATCCCTTTCCTGCCGCAGGGCGGTGAGTTCGTTTTTACGCCGTTCGTTGTCCGCGGAATCAATTTCAAGTTTTGTATGGAGATGGTTACGCAGCCGTTCAATCTCCTTGGCTAATTCACGACGCCTCAGAAAACCGCGGACATAGACAACAATGCAGATGACAACGCCAAGCGCCAGGCCCTGGGCGAATGGACTGCCGAAAAACAGGTCGAACAGATTTTTTTCTTCCATGGCATACTTCTCCTTAATGGAGCTGAGATCGAAGCATATTCACTATTGCTGATCTCCTGTATATGTGAAAATTATGAAAAATCTCAACTCTCGTCATGTTGTGAATGCAGCACCAGTCTTAATTAATTAACATCCTCTTAACCATTTGCATACTCTAATTCAATCCTCCATTTCGGCAGGAAGTTTGAAATTGATACGCTTTCTGGGGCGATCGACGTCGGTAAGGGTCACCCTGATGAGATTGCCAATCTGGTAAACCCTGCGGGTCAACTCGCCGGTGAGACGATGATTGCGCTGATCGAAAAAATAATGGTCCCCTTCCATGTCCTCGATGGCCACCGCACCATTGACAAAAAGATCCAGCAGTTCAACGAACAGGAAACTCTCTGAGACCCCAGAGATAACGGCATCAAATGTTTCGCCAATATGCTTCTCCATGAAAATCAGCTTCAGCCGGTCATGCATTTCCCGCTCTGCATTGATTGCCGTTCGTTCCCTAAGGGAAAGAAAATCACCAGCCTCTTTCAGGGAGACCCGCCGGTTGCGATCGCTTCCGGGTTTTTGTTGCATGCCTATGGACCGGCAGAGTTCACGATGAACCATCAGGTCGGGGTATCTCCTGATCGGTGAGGTGAAATGGGTGTAGTCAGAAGCGGCCAGGCCGAAGTGGCCCGCGTTGTCAGGCGAATAGCGGGCCTGTTGCATGGTTCGCAGGAGGAGGTTGTTGACGATATATTCTTTGGGACTTCCGCTGCACAGGTCAAGCACTTTGGCAAACCAGTGCGGGGTGTTTTCCACCTTCGGCAACTGCAAGCCGAGGGTTTTGGCAAACACGCTGAATTCCTGAACTTTATCAGGATCAGGCAGTTCGTGGATACGATACAGTGCCTGCCGTTGCTGTTCGGTAAACGAGGCGGCAACAGCCTCATTGGCTGCCAGCATCAATTCTTCGATCAGCTGGTGGGCGAAATTGCGTTCTGCCCGCTTGATCGATTGTATTCGTCCATCATCTTCCAATTCAATTTCCGCTTCCGGCAGGCTGAAACCGAGAGCGCCGCGCAACCGGCGTTTCAGCTGCAGGGCTCTTGCCAGTTCTTCGGCCCATTTCAGCGGGGTATGGAATGTCTTATAGGCTGCACGGGTCTCTTTGTCCTGATCGATGAGAATCTTGTGTACGGTCGTATAGGTGAACCGCTGGCAGCTGCGGATGATCGATCGAACAAAGCGTTTGTCCTTGAGGTTGCCCTCGCGGTCGAAGGAGAGCATGGCCGTAAGGGTCAGCCTGTCCTGGTCCGGGACCAGGCTGCAGAGGTTGTTCGACAACTTCTCGGGCAGCATCGGGATTACCCTGCCAGGGAAATAAATGGAAGTGCCGCGCAGGTAGGCATCCCGGTCGATTGCCGACCCCTCAGGGACAAAATGGCTGACATCGGCAATCGACACGTAGAGCCGATAGCCATGCTTGGTCTTGATAACTGCGACTGCATCATCGAAATCCTTGGCCGACTCACCGTCTATTGTGACATGGAGGATGTCGCGGAGGTCCTCCCGGCCACTTTCGGGCGCGATGTCTTCAGGAATCGCAGCGGCCTCTTTCTCTGCTTCCTGGCTGAAGACGTGGGGAATGTTGAATTTTTCGATCACCAACTGCATTTGCACATCGATGTTGTCGGCAGGGCCAAGTATCTCAACTATATCGCCGCGGACACTTCTATAGGAGGTGTTGCTCTCGTCGATTCTGACAATGACGATATCGCCGTCGTTGATCTCCGGGTGCTGAGAGCTATCAACGGAAACATGGAAGGGATAACGGATGTCTTCAGGAATCACATGGCCACCGTTCCGGTCTTTGACGAAGAACCCGGCCAGTCGTTCGGTTCCCCGAGCGAGGATCTTGATCACCGAGGCCTCTGGTCGTTCATCGTCGCCGGTTCGGTGGACCCTGATAAGAATTCGGTCTCCTTGACGAGCCTGCATCATCCGCGATGTTGCGATGAACGGATCCCTCTTGGGAGGAGGGGTTTTCCCAGTGCTTGTGCATTGTGTGGCGAATCCGAATCCCCTCGGATTCTGCTCGAGGATGGCTTCATAGAGCGGTGGATGTTTCACAAGGGCGTACTTCCGCTTGTCGAGCTTCCTGACAAGTTTCTCGTGCAGCAGTGCTCCTAGGCCGGATTCGAGTTCTTTTTTTGCGGAACGGTCATACCCCATACCTTTCATCAGTTCGCTGAGCGTTGCCGGGTCAGGGTTTTGGTAGAGATACGCGAGAATATCGTTGCCGGTGGAAGGCGGTGGCGGTTGTTCTTTTTTTCCCTTCAATCGCAGAGTATGACGACTATGGTGTCGGGGGGGGCTTTTCCTGGCCATTGGTATTTTTGATTTCCCCCTCTATTGGAATTTTGTTAGATTGAAAAAGACCTAAGAGAAATACTCCTTTCCGCATCTCTCAATCAGTGTAGCATAGGGCGGAATACAGGCAAAGGATTAAGATGGGCGAGGGGCATGGCCTCTTGTCGGTGCGGTATTTTATCTCTCCAGGAAACAATGCGGCACATTCCCTTTGATATAGCGGCGTATCGCAGCCAGATGGAGGTGCTTATCGCCGGTTCAGCCGGCGCGGCAGTTTTCTGGGAGGCCCTCGACTTTGCCACTGCTGCCCATGGAGACCAATGGCGTAAATCCGGTGATGCGTATATTCTGCACCCGTGCTCTGTTGCGAAAATTCTCGCGGAGGAGATGGATATTCTCAACCCCGAGATACTCGCCGCTGCGCTTCTTCATGACACCGTGGAAGATGTGGAGGAGGTAACGGCGGAGGTGGTTGGGCAGAAATTCGGATCCTACGTTCAGGCGATTGTCGAAGGCTGCACCAAAGTTACCCATGTGTCTGGCGACAGCCAGCTCGATCACCGGCGCACCCATCGCAAGATTTTTTCCGGAGCTGCCTTGCGTCCTGAAGTTATGCTTGTCAAGCTCGCCGACCGGCTGCACAACCTCAGGACCCTCAAGGCCTTGCCGGAAAGAAAGCGGCAGCGGATAGCCGATGAGACCATAGATATCTATGCGCCGCTGGCAACGGTATTCGGGCTGTTCAATCTCAAGCGTGAGATGTACAACCTGGCTCTATCGTATAAATTCCCGAAACAGGGCGCTAAGCTCAAAGGCCACATCCGGCAGCTGATGCAGGACCCGGTAAGTGGCGAAATCGTCCAGGAAC
>CAYYWK010000261.1:0-4978 GCA_964475345.1 uncultured Desulfobulbus sp. | reverse complement strand
GACTTCCATTGGGGACGTTCATTGGGGTCACCGACAGTTGTCCGGCTGGCATTGCCGAAAGTGCAGGGATGAAATTCTGGTCTGCGGCAGAGGCAGACGATCGGCATTTCTCTCACCTGTGTTATACAATATGCATGCCAAGGGTATTTGCCGCCGAATCAGACAAGCAGTTCCTCGGAAACATTGCATGTTTTCCGATCTGCACGGGGGGCGAGCATTTACGGGATTCCGCGATATTGCGCGAAGAATTAATGAGACGCGATATATCGCGGAAATGAGATGCGGCAAACGAATTATTTGATGCCCAGCTTACGCATCCGCGAACGCAGAGTAGAGGGGTTGATCTTGAGAATGGCGGCGGCGCCTTTGGGGCCGTCAATGCGCTGATTGGTCAGTTCCAGCACGTGGCGGATATGCTGGGTTTCGACCTCCTGGAGGCTTATCAAATGACCGTTTGCGCCGCTGGTTGGAGGGACGTGCGGCCGTAAGAGGTTATCGGCAAGATGCAGCTTCGGCCCCGAACAGCTGATAACGGCTCGTTCGATCACGTTCTTCAACTCGCGCACATTTCCCGGCCAATGATACTCCAGCAGCTGATTCAATACGCTTTGCGGGATGAATTCAATCCGTTTGCCCATCTGTTTGGCCGCCTCTTCCATGAAACACTGCGCCAGCAGGGGAATATCCTCGGTTCGTTCCCTGAGAGGCGGTACGGTGATTGGAAAGACATTCAGCCGGTAGAAGAGGTCTTCACGAAACCGGCCCAGTTGCATCTGGGCCTCGAGGTCACGGTTGGTGGCGGCGATCACGCGGACATCGACCCGTATCGTCAAGGAGCTTCCGAGCCGTTCGAACTCCCCTTCCTGTAGCACTCTGAGCAGCTTGCTTTGAAGGTCCAGGGAGAGTTCGCCAATCTCGTCAAGGAAGATGCAGCCGCCGTTGGCCAGTTCGAAACGTCCAATGCGGCGCGACCCAGCCCCGGTAAAGGCCCCGCGCTCATGACCAAAGAGTTCGCTTTCAATCAGGTTCGACGGCAACGTGGCACAGTTGACCTTGACGAGAGTGCGGGCCTTGCGCAGGCTGTTGCTGTGAATGGCCCGGCAGACCAGTTCCTTGCCGGTCCCGGTTTCTCCCAAAACGAGCACGCTCGAGTCGGTTGCGGCCACCTGTTCGATCTTGAAAAGCACGTACTGGAGGGCCGGGCTTCGGCCGAGGATGCCCTCGAAGTCGTGCTCAAGTTGAATTTCTTGCTGCAGGTAGGCAGTTTCCGCTTCGAGCTGGTTCTTGAGCCGCTGGATCTCCGTGAATGCATTGTGCAGGTCGATTTCGGAAAGCTTGCGTTCCGTGTTCTCGATCAGAGAGAGGATAGCCCCTCGGTTACGACTGGAAAAAGGGATAACCCGCATGATGAACCAGTGTTCCTGGCCCTGAGTTTGGCTGGGGTACTCCAGGGTGAACTCCGAGTTCGTTCCTGTCAGCACGGACAAGATGCCCTCCAGTACCGATTGAGCCAGATGATCGCCCCGTTCTGCCGCCCGGCGGCAGATATCGAGATAATCGGCCTGAATATCGCTATTCTCTGCTAGCGGACATGGTTTCCCGGACGCATATCGCCTCCAACTTTCATTGACGTCCAAAATAATCCCTTGCTCGTCAAGGACCGCGATATGGTAGTCCAGAGAATCCAGGATCAGTCGATTGAATTTCTGACTCTGCTGAAGGGCTGTCTCGAAATGATTGCGCGCAATGCTGTTGGCCATGATCTCGGCAATCATCGAGTAACGGCGGACCTCATCCGGCAGCCATTTTCGGGAACTTCCGGTCATGGCCAGGGTCAGGAGTCCCTGGATGGTCCCCCCGGCCATCAAGGGAATCAGCACTCCTGACTGGATCCCCTGCGAATTGAGGTAGGCTTTCTCCGTTAGCGCCGACTCCGGTAATTCCTCCAGATCGGAGAATTGAACCGTAGCGGCCGCCATGACTTCTCCCCGGAACCACGTCATCTGACTGAGATCGATCTGCTGCGGCACCGGCGGGCAATCCAGCGCGGCATAAAAGTGCGTCTTCGAAAGCAGTAGCCCGTCTCCGGAAATCTCAAACACGCCGACCCGGTCTACATCCAGATTTTCCCCGAGGGTTTTCACCGTCTCGGCGATCTGTTCGTCCACTCCCCCTGCAGAGGAAAGCACGAAACGGGCAGAGAGCGTGGCGAGAGTCTTCTCGAACTCCAGTTGTTTGGCGAGCGTCAACTCCGCTTGCCGGCGCTGTTTCCGCTGGATCAACAGAAATGAGATCAGGCCGCCTTGCAGCACGAAGAGGATCAGGCCGCCGATCGCCTTCCGGCGATACAGGTCCCAAAAGGAAGGTGTCCTGAAGAGAACGAGGCTTCCGGCGGGCAGCCGGTCCTCGCTGATTTGCCAGCGCTGCAGCTGCCGCCAGTCGAAAGTGTGACGATGGACGCCATAGCCCATAGACACAACCTTGGGAGGCACCCCACCCTGAAGGAGCTGAGATCCGGTTTCAGCGACCTTGCGCCCGATCATCTCAAAGCTGAAGAGCCATCCGCCCAGCACACCAAAACCCATTACGGCATCAAAACAGTTGTAAATAGGGACATTGGAGGAATTGGTCAGGAGGGTGACGACGTCCGCGGTGACATACCCGCGACCCTTGGCGTCCACCGTAAAGGTGCTCAGCAGAACAACGGTGTCTGGAGGCAGGTCCCGGACCTGCGTTTCGATTTCCTCCAGGGGTAGGTCATTGAGGAAAATGAACTCAAGGCGGTCGGTGAACGGTTCGGCTGCTTTACGGAACAACCCCAGCAAGGCGAGATCCACCGAGGAGGACCCGGCGAGGAAGACAACCCGCCGGGTTCGCGGCTGAATCTTGAGAATGAGCTCCAACTGTCCGGCGAAATCAACTTCAGCCTGCACTCCTGTGTAGTTCCCGTCAAGATTGATCTGCTTGAGCTCTTCTGGCAATACCGCAGCGTAGACAACAGGGGTCAGCGGGAAGATTTCGTCGCCGTGATCCACAGCGAACTGAAGGGCGGGGCTGCCGATCGTGATTACCAGATCGAGTTCAACATCTGAGTATTTTCGGCTGTAGAGCTCGAGCAGACCCTGGTAATGGTTCTGGCTGGGATTGCGGTACACATCCATGTACTCGAAAAAATACTCGATGTGCGGGCTGGGGCTGAGAGAAAAGGTCGATCTGATGCCCTGGTTTATCAAGGCGTAGGCGGGAAAGTGGCTCGGGCCGGTAAAAAGCACCAGGACGCGGTTTTTAGTTCCGGTTCCTTCTCCCGTTGCCGGCTTTGGCAAAAGACACACAAGCAAGGCAAGCGTGAACAGGAGCAATCCGGAAAACACCAGTACCTGGAGGGTGGGGCGGATGGGTTTCAAGCGCTTGTTGCTCATGGAGACATGAACCCTGCCTGAGGGAGCGTTAGAATGCATCCGAGTTTGATCGTATCCGGCGACACGCGTCAAAAGCAATGCCGGCTGGCCGCTTGATGCCCGGCATCTATGGTCGAGCATACCGCGAAACCGTGGGAGCTGCACGTGCCCTGAAAACATATCTTGAAACGTGGTGCTGAGCAACCTTTATATCTTGACGTAACCATAAGAATAAAATGTGAATTTATAGAGTATATTGATAGCTTGCATGGAAATTTGAAGTGAACCCCAGGGGATTTGCGGTCCATCCTGTTCCTGCGTTCCATTGCTGAAAACCGCCGTTCTAAACCGCGGTTATACCAAACCGACGTTGATCTCAAGCGGTTGCTGGCTGGACTGATCATCACATAAGTCAAGCCTGACCATTCATTCTCCACTTGTCACTTCATCTTCGCGACGTCGCCGGGCTTCCGGTTCCTCGTAAGCGCCGGTTCGGTCGGTCCGTAGAGTCGCAGAATGATGCCCCATCCGATCGGGATCAGCGAGGTGTGGAGCTTCGCTGTCCGCCAGTTTCTTGAGGAGTTCAAGTACGGTATTGTCGGTGGGGGCAGCATGTTCGCCGGCATGCCTGAGGCCACCGGAAACTTCATCGGTCTTGTCCCGCCTCCGAGCGGGCAGATCTTCGCCTTTTCGATCTCCTTGTCGTGAATGAGAGAGACGATCAGCGTCTGCAGGCTTCACCTGTGAAGAGACGCGGATGTACAGTCTTGTGGTTGTGCTAGTTTTCTTTTTCTTGGGATTGTGGTCGGACGTTGTCGCGATTAGCGCAGCTGCATAAATCAGCAGCTCAGGGGGAAGGTCGCACAGGCCCGCACCCCTGGTGTCAGGGCGAGGCGCGCGGTTTGGGAGTCACTCTGGAATGTGTGCCAAAATTCTACCGCACTTGGGGGCGATCTCCGGGGCTGCGGTCAATCCAGAATCGTTATCATGCCAAGAACATAGAGCGCGCCGACGATCAACTGCGCCAACGCGATCGGCAGGCCGATGCGCAGGAACCGCATGAAGGTGACGCGCTGGCCCTGGGCCGCGCAGATGCCTACCGCCACCACATTGGCCGAAGCGCCGATCAGCGTGGCGTTGCCACCGAGGGTGCCGCCGAACATCATCGCTACAAACACCGGCAGCGTGGCGTTGGGCCAGTCGGTAAAGCCGGCGGCCAATGCGATCTCGGGCACGGCCTCGGCCGCAACAAGATAGCCGGTAATCATGACCAGAGCGGCGGCGACCACCGGAATGTTGGCAAGCAGACTCGACAAGACGCCGATGCCGGCCAGCGACACG
This sequence comes from uncultured Desulfobulbus sp., assembly GCA_964475345.1. Classification (GTDB taxonomy): domain Bacteria; phylum Desulfobacterota; class Desulfobulbia; order Desulfobulbales; family Desulfocapsaceae; genus Desulfoprunum. The sequence continues at coordinate 239 of CAYYWK010000261.1, read as the reverse complement.
AGCGCAACCGGCATGAAATTGCCGCCGAACCAGTGGTAAAACTGGATAGACAATCCCTGCAGCAACTCGGTTTTTACGAAAGCCTGGACCAGGGTGAAGATAGCGCCGAGAAACACGAGCGTTTTCCAATCCACATCGCGGATTACTTCACCCACCGGTTCGATGCGTGCGCCGTAGACTACGAGCAGCGCCAGCGAGGCCCCGATGATGCCGAGCGGCACGCTCATCAGCACGAGGAA
>CAYYWK010000260.1:0-4988 GCA_964475345.1 uncultured Desulfobulbus sp. | reverse complement strand
AAGACCATAGGGCAGGTAGGTGTAGACTCCGGCAGTGAGTTTGCGGATGAATCCGGCCCGCAGCATCAGCCGATGACTGATGACCTCGGCCTCGGCCGGGGTTTCCTTTAAGGTTGGCAAAAACAGCTGTGAATAGCGCATAGGAATGAAATATGTCTCGAAATGATGTATGCCGCGATTTCTTCCGCCGCTGGCTGGCCTGCGGAAAACTGAAAAAGATGCTGCGGAATTTTACCCTTTCCGCCCCTCATCTTCCATTTTTTTCAATTCATCGATGAAGACGTCGAGCAGTTCCTCCTCGGCGACCTTCTTGAAGATCTCTCCCTTTTTGAAGATGATGCCGACCCCATGGCCGCCGGCGACGCCGATATCGGCCTCGCGGGCCTCGCCAGGGCCGTTGACGACGCACCCCATGACCGCCACCTTGAGCGGGGTCGTCATTGTCTGTACGTACTGTTCGACCTTTTCAGCCAAGCTGAAGAGGTCGATGCGGGTTCGACCGCAGGTCGGGCAGGAAATCAGTTCCGGCCCCCTCTCCCGGATCTTCAGGCAACGGAGGATCTCGTAACCGACGCGTACTTCCTCGACCGGGTCGCGGGTCAACGATATACGGAAGGTATCGCCGATCCCCTGGCTGAGAAGTATGCCAAGGGCAACACTCGACTTGACAGTGCCGGCGATCAAGCCACCGGCCTCGGTAACCCCTAGATGCAGAGGATAATCGGTCAAATCGGCCAAGTGCCGGTATCCTTCGATGGTTGTCAGCACATCCGAGGACTTGATCGATATCTTTATCTGGTCAAAACCCTGCTCCTCGATCATCCGGACATTGCGGAGCGCACTCTCGATCAGGGAGCGGGGATTTTCCGCGGTCGGGTACCCATGCAGCCTGAGCAGATCTTTTTCAATCGAACCACTGTTGACGCCGACCCGGATCGGCACGCCATGCTGTCGCGCGGCGGCGACGACCCTGGCAAGTTTGTCGCGGCCGCCTAGATTTCCCGGGTTGATACGGATGCCCTGGGCACCATGCTCCATCGCCGCCACCGCCAGGCGGGAATCGAAGTGGATATCGGCAATCAGCGGAATGGAAATCGCGTCGAGGATCGGCCGCAAGGCTGCCGCCGCATCCATATCGGGCACCGCTACCCGGACAAGTTCACAACCTGCGGCCTCGAGGCGTCTGATCTGTGCCACCGTCGAGGCGATGTCGCTGGTCAAGGTATTGGTCATCGACTGGACAACAATCGGCTGATGGTTCCCCAACCGGACGCCGCCTATGGCGATCTCTCGTGTCTGACGCCTTGTGATCATCATCGTCGTATTTTTATGATCTGTTGCCGGATGCCCCCGTACACGAACATATGGCAACCTGTTCTTCCGGATGCAAGCTACCGGAATTGCGCCGCTCGATTCAATTCGGCATCGGAGGCCCTGACATAAAGCGGTGAAGATGATCCGATGTCGAGGATATCCCCCTTTTCGAGCTGTTCAGCGGCGATCATGCCAAGCGCCGCCGCCGATGGCGAATGAAGGTGCCCCGGAGCCTCAGAGTAAAGTTTGCCAAGCCTCTCACGCCAATAGGGACCATATACAGCCACTGCATCGCCGATCAAATATACCGGTTCATGAATACCTTCGGCAAGCCGTTCGGGAGTTATAACAACGGCCTCTGCAAGTTGCACAGGAGCGTCGTCTCCTGATCTTCTGAAAAAAGCGGCATACACCTCATTTTTCCGAGCATCGAGGACCGTGCAGATCAGCCTTAGATCGCTGCAAGCCGACGCCAGACAGGTTAGCGTCGAGACCCCCAGCAGCGGCCTGCCGGATGCCATGGCCAGTCCCTTGGCGGTCGCCATCCCTATCCGCAAGCCGGTGAAACTGCCCGGCCCGATGCTTACCGCAATTCCGGACAATTGCTCCCAGGTCAGGAAAACCTCGGCAAGGAGTTGCTCAATCCTCTGTATAAGGAGCCGCGAATGGGTAACGGTGCCGCAGTAAGTCACTGTGCCAACGATCGAACCGCCGTGTCGAAAGCCCTGGGTCACGGCCACCGAGCAGCAGGAAGTGGCCGTGTCGATGGCAAGAAGCAACGGCAGCTCAAGGCGGCTCACTGCAGAATCCTGACTATATCGTTATAGAAAACGAAGAGCATCAAGGCCCCGAGCAGGGCAATGCCCACCTGCTGGGCGATGATCTGGGCCCGCTCATGAACGGGTTTGCGCATGACGCCTTCGACCGTGAGGAAGACCAGGTGTCCACCGTCCAGCACCGGAATCGGCAACAGGTTGAGGATGCCGAGATTGACGCTGAGCAGCCCCATGAAATACACCAGGTTGATCCACCCGGCCTTCATCTGCTCGCCGGCGATCTGGGCAATCAAAATCGGGCCGCCAAGCTCGGAGGCAGGCACCACCCGCTGGACGATCTTGATAAAACCAAGGACAGTCAGGGAAATATACATCCAGGTCTGGCGGCAGGCATCGATGAGGGCCTGCACCGGCCCGACGCGTGAATATTCGACTTGATCGTCCTTGACGATGCCGATCATGAAACGTCGTTCGACCTCCTCGCCGAAAACGTTCCGGACGCTGTCCTGCTGAGGTACGATGGAGAATGGCAGATCCCTCTGCTCGCGCCGGATAACCATCGTTATGGGGCGCCCGCCACTGTTCTTGACACCATCGAGAACGTCCTCCCACCGGCCGGTTTTTCTGCCGTCAATGCTGAGGATCTCGTCCCCGCTCCTGAGGCCGGCCGTGAAGGCTGGGGAGTCTTTGTTGACCTTGCCGATCCTGGTTGTATCCACCGCCTGGGGGACGCCGATAGCGAGGAAGAGCATGAAAAACAGGATGACGGCAAAAACCAGGTTGAAGACCGGTCCTGCCAGGACAATGCAGAATCGTGCCAGTACCGGCTTGTGAGAAAAGGAGACGTCCCGCTCAGCCACATCAACCTGCTGCTCGTCGGGATTCTCGCCGAACATTTTGACAAAGCCACCAAGCGGAAAGGCTGAAATGACGTATTCCGTATCCCCGATCTTCCTGCCGAGCAGCTTTGGCCCGAACCCCAGGGAAAATTTCAAGACCCTTACTCCAAAGAGCTTTGCAAAGATGAAATGGCCGAGTTCATGGACAAATATCAAGACGCCAAGGACAAGAATAAATGAAAATAGGGTGTTCATAAGTACTCACTTCCACGCATCACTTTATCCACTGCACTGGAAAGGCAAGAGGCTGGTTGTCAGGGGTGGGCTGCAAGACCGGCACGTTCTGCTGCCAGTTTTCGGGCTTCGCTATCGGCGGCGACGATATCGTCGATGTTCTCGTCATTGCCCCTATGGATACGATCCATAGTGGAGGATACTATATCGACGATGGATGTGAAATCAATACGGCCTTGTAAAAAGGCGGCCACCGCGACCTCATTGGCTGCGTTCAAAACAGCGGGTTGAACGCCACCGGCCTTGAGGGCGGCATAGGCCAGGCTCAGTGCTGGAAAAGAGAGATGGTCCGGTTTGAAGAATTCCAACCGCCCGCATTCCGCCAGATTCAGGGAGGGCAGCGGCAAGTGCAGACGTTCCGGATATGACAGGGCATAGGCAATGGGGATACGCATGTCAGGTATGCCGAGTTGGGCGATGACCGAGCCATCACAGAACTCGACCAAAGAGTGAACAATCGACTGCGGGTGGATGATTACCTCTATGTTGTCCGCAGGCATACCGAACAGCCACCGTGCCTCAATAACTTCAAGCCCCTTGTTCATCAGCGTTGCGGAATCGATGGAGATTTTCTTCCCCATCTTCCATTTGGGGTGATTCAAGGCCTCAGCCGGGGTCACCCCCTCAAGGTCTTCCCTGGTGCGCCCACGAAAAGGCCCTCCTGAGGCGGTCAGGATGATTTTTTTCAGATCCTCTGGACGTCCCGCCTCAAGCGCCTGGAAAATAGCGCTGTGTTCGGAATCCACCGGCAGCAGCCGTATTCCCTGACCTGCCGCGGCCTCCATGACAAGCTTTCCTGCCATGACCAGCGTTTCCTTGTTGGCCAGGCCAACATCTTTGCCAGCCCGGATGGCGGCGAGGGTAGGTTTCAATCCTGCCGCTCCGACAATGGCTGACACGGTAATATCTGCAGTTGGATGCGCTGCCACATCCAGATTCCCGGGCTCACCCCAAACAACAGTACTGGCATACGCTGGAGGCAGTTTCCGCCTCAACAGGAGAGCATGCTGCTCATCGCAGACAGAGACACAGGTCGGAGAAAACTCAAGGACCTGCGCAGCGAGAAGATCCACATTGCTGCCTGCTGCCAGGGCCACGATCTTGAAACGGTCAGGATAACGGCGAACGACATCAAGGACGTTGACACCGATCGATCCGGTGGAGCCGAGGAGAGAAATACGCCGCATCATTTCACAAAAACCAGCAGGAAGTACAGAACCGGAGCACAGAGGAGCAGTGAATCGATACGATCGAGGATCCCTCCATGTCCTCCGAGGCAGTGCCCGGAATCCTTAACCCCGGTACCGCGTTTTATCACCGACTCTGTAAGATCGCCGACAATTCCAAAAATCGTCAGCAACGCAGCGGCTGGAACGATGAAGGACCATTGCGGTTGCTCGAGGAAGAGACTTGCGAAAATGACAGCCGACACGACCCCAAAGAGGGATCCACCCAAGGCTCCCTCGCGCGTCTTATTCGGGCTGATGCTCGGGCAGAGCTTATTTTTGCCAAGAGCCCTCCCGACATAATAAGCGCCGGTATCTGACCCTGCTGTAACGGCTGTGAGAACAAGCAACCAACCGTTTCCTTCCGGCAAATTACGCAACATTACAAGAAATGAGCTCAATACCCCTACATAGACGATTCCGAAAACAATTCGACAGAAGAGGTCATAGGGATCAGGTGTATCTGCGTAAACGGTAAAAACATAGAGAGTCAACAGGGCGAACGCGACAAACAGCCCGCAGAGTGCTCCTACAGGCAT
>CAYYWK010000259.1:0-4996 GCA_964475345.1 uncultured Desulfobulbus sp. | reverse complement strand
ATGAAGGTATCTTCCTCTTCTGGGCACAGCGAGGCTTTCAGGTTGCAGCTGTTCACGGCAGATCGAACCAGAATGTCTAAATCGGGCTCGACGATGTGGACATTGCCTGCATTGATTGTATGCACTGCTTTTTGGTTTACATCAACACCTAGGACCTGATGGCCTTTGGTGGCAAGCATCGAAGCAGTTGGCAGTCCGATATAGCCAAGCCCCATAACCACAATCTTCTGCTTCTTTAGTTGCAAAATTTATTACCTCCAATACTCAGGCTCTCCAGGTAATTAACAATCCGCTCCACCGCCTTGCCGTCGCCATAAGGATTCTGGGCATGACTCATTGAGATGTACGCATCTACATCACTTAACAGTCGGGTGGCTTCCGATAGAATCCGTCGCCTATCTGTTCCCACCAGGATTACCGTACCAGCATCAACAGCCTCGGGGCGCTCGGTCGCATCACGCATGACAAGAACCGGTTTGCCCAAAGAAGGGGCCTCCTCCTGCACTCCGCCAGAATCGGTGATGATCAGGTAAGAACGGTTCATCAGATAGACAAACGGTAGATAGTCTACCGGTTCGATCAAGTGGATACTGTTCAGAGCACCCAGGATTTTTTTGACAGGCTCCTGCACATTGGGATTCAGATGGACCGGGTAAAGTACTTCGATATCATTGTGAATTTCCACAAGCTCCTTAAGTGCCATGCAGATCTGCTCAAACCCTGCGCCAAAGTTTTCCCGGCGGTGACCGGTAACCAGCACCAACCGCTTCTTGTCGGATAAAAAGGAGAAATGTTCCTCCATTTCGGCTCTGACATTTTTGTCTGACTGAACTTTGTGCACAACGGCATGCAGTGCGTCAATCACTGTATTTCCGGTCACCAAGATGGAATCCCGATCTATCCCTTCCCTGAGCAGATTTTGGCGGGCACAATCAGTGGGAGCAAAATGGTATCGGGTAATTGCTCCAGCAAGACGTCGATTCATTTCCTCCGGCCATGGGGAGTAGATATTGCTGGTGCGCAGACCGGCCTCAACATGGCCTACTGCTATCTTTTGGTAATAGGCCGCCAGGCTCGCCGCCAGGGTAGTGGTAGTATCCCCATGGACCAGCACAATATCAGGCCGGAATTCTATAAGCACCGGTGCCATTCCTTGTAAAACGTTGCACGTGATATCGGTCAGGTTTTGTCCCGGTTGCATAATGTCGAGATCGTAATGGGGCCGTATCGCAAAAAACTCCAGCACCTGGTCAAGCATCTGCCGGTGCTGCGCGGTAACACAGACCCTGCTATCAAATTCACCTGAAAGTTCGGCAAGCCTCGTTACCAGCGGGGCCATTTTGATTGCTTCGGGGCGAGTGCCAAAAACAGAAAGGATTTTTTTCACGAGTAACTTAATTGAGGTTGCAGAAAAAACACATGAATTCGATGGGAAGCCATACACTACGAGGGACTCGTAACACCACTCATTCACTTCGAATTAGGTCCGTTATTCTTGTATTCAGGGATTATGTGCTGCAACAACCGTTTTATTCCATGCTCATCATGAAACTCGGCGTTACTGATCAAATCCTCCAACACACGCTTCTTCTCGGCAAGAACGCTCCCGTCATTCCTCAGCACCATGATCTTTTGATACCCGGTGGGTATGATACCTTCACCTTCAGTAATTAGTTCCTCATAAAGTTTTTCCCCTGAGCGTAAACCGGAATACACTATCTCGATATCTATATCCGGTTGCTTTCCCGCCAGACGTATCATCTCTCTTGCCATCTGGTCGATTTTGACAGGTTCGCCCATCTTCAGTATGAAAATTTCGCCATCACCCCCCATCGATCCCGCCTGGAGGATGAGCTGAGCGGCCTCTTCGATCGACATGAAATAGCGGGTGATCTCCGGATGGGTGACGGTGACCGGCCCGCCACGTTCGATCTGGCGTTTGAACAGGGGAAGAACGGAGCCTGACGAACCGAGGACATTGCCGAAACGCACCGCCATGAATTTGCTGCCATGGTTCGGGGCCTCGGCAGCATAGTATGCAGATGGGTCGCCGTAATTGTCAATTTCCTCCCACTTCCCGCTGAAGCTGCCGTCCCAGTGGTTCCGTGAATATGCCAGCATCAGCAGTTCGGTCATCCGTTTCGACGCCCCCATGACGCTGGTTGGCCTGACGGCCTTGTCGGTTGACACCAGAACGAAACGTTCCACACGATGGCGGATGACCGCCTCGATCAGCAGCTGGGTGGCGAGGATATTGTTGGTGACGGCCTGCCAGGGGTTCCTCTCGAGCAGAGGCACATGTTTATACGCAGCAGCATGGAAGACGACCTTCGGGCGGTGTTCGCGGAAGACCCTGTCAAGCAGCCGCAGGTCCTGTACCTCGCCGAGGACCGGCATGGCATCCTCTATGCCATGCTCATGGAGCAGCTCCATCTGGATGTTGTACAGGTTCGCCTCGCAGCTATCGTAGAGGATCAGTCTGCCCGGGGCGAAGCGGATGATCTGCCGGCAGAGTTCCGAGCCGATGGAGCCTCCGGCACCGGTGACAAGGATATCTTTCCCGCGGAGGTAGCTGCCGATCTCCGCCTGGTCGAGGACGACTTCCTCGCGGCCGAGCAGATCCTTGTAGGTTATGTCACGGATCGAGTTGATCGAGACCCGGCCGTCGATCAGTTCGCCCAGGCTCGGCAGTACCTTGAAGGGGAGGCTGGTCTCCTGACACAACCCGACTATCCGCTTCATCTGGGCCGCCGACAGTGCGACCACGGAGATCAGCAGTTCATCGGCACCTGTGTTTGCTGCATGCTCAACCAGCTCGTCGGCAGCGCCCAGGACGGGTATGCCATGGATGCGCATACCCCACTTTTCCGGATCATCGTCGACAAAGCCGACCACTTCATAGGGGATGGTCGGGTTGTCCTCGATTTCCCTGGCAGTCTTCTCACCGGCATCGCCTGCCCCGATCAGCAGCAGACGCTTCTTGCGGATGTTCCTCTCCTGGCGCTGCCTGTTCCGCTGAAAGGCGAAACGGATGGAGATCCGGCTGGCGAAGATGAAGAGCAGCGTGAATAACGCGTCCATGACAAAGACGGAACGGGAAAAGCCCTGAAAGCGATTGAACAGCAGCATCAGGGCAAGAAGGGTGACCGAGGAGACGAACACCGCCCCGATGATGTTCTGCAGGTCGCGCAGGCCGGTGTAGCGCCACATCCCGTTGTACAGCCTGAACATGTAGAAAACCGGCAGCTTCACACCGATGATCACCGGCATGAAATGGTAATAATAATGGACGATCTTTTCGGGGAAGAGGGACTCGAAGCGCAGGTAAAATGCCAGCGCATGGGCGAGCAGCAGCAGCGCGATATCGCTCAGCAGCACCAGCCAGAAATTGGGGCTGGCGGCCATTCGCCGCAGGTGCCTGCCATGCTCGCTCAACTTGAGGGCGATAAACGTTCTCAGCTGCCGGACGGTAAGAATCGTCATGGTTCCGGGATAAGTTGCATGTTCATCCTCAAACTCGATCGCCTATTGATCAAAGCTGTAACTCATCTGTTGGATCTTCATTGCACTTCCTTCCTTCACCAGACGAAAATCGATCTTCCCGGTTCCATGGATGGCGTTCGCGCTCCGATACGCCAGATCGATTGTAAAGCTGCAATGCAGGGTAATCCTGTCCTTCGCGGTTTCCTGCCAGTTCAGGGCTGCGACCTGCAGACCGATGCTCTCCGTTGCCTCGAACAATTGGGCATAGGTGGGTATCAGCTCGACAACCGGCTTGCCGTTCTCAGTGGCATCGTCGTTGAAAAACCCCAGAAAGGCTGCCATGTTTTTCTGCCCGTAGGCTGTGCTGTACTCATGCAGGAAGACGTCGATTATCCTTTTCAGGGAGACTTCCGGTGTTTCCCGCTCCTCGGCAGTCGCAGCAGCGTTGGCGGCAACAGAAACATTCATGGCAGCTGTGGGCTGGGCTGAAGCAGTCATGCCAGAAGCCTGGTCGGCGGTGCTGCCCTGCTGTTCAGGCATCGGCTCAGCCGCAACCGGCAACTGCGCCACGGACTGCTGCCGCCGAGGAAACTCCCCCTCTGGCTCCTGTGTCTCCACCTGGATTGCCACCCCATCCACCGCCACTGGCTGCTCCCCACCCTTCTCTGCTGCAAGGCTTGGCTCTGCACCACCAGAAAGGGAAGATGCCACTTCGGCAGCAGCCGCCCCTTCTTCGTTCTTCAGCAAGGTACCTGTCTCATCCTGACTTTCCGTCCCCGGCTCGGGTTGCTCTGCTTGCGGTATCGCTGCCGATCCTGATCCTTCTGCTATATCAGCCGCACCCGTGTCGATGTCGGCTTGTGCAATCAGGTTACCCCCGGTATCCTCGTTGGTTTTTCCTGACACGTCGACTGCACCGCCCAACTCGAGAAGATTTTCCCTGCTCCCGTCGATTGCTCTGGCATCTGCATCAGGAAGTGTCGTTACCGCCTGTGGCGGGGATGCCGCTCCCCCTGCAACGGCTCCGGCCGCCGCTGATTCCCCATCGACGCCTGCCTCCCCGTTGCTGCGCAATTTCTCGGCAAATGTCATCGAAGACCGGGAATTTTCCTGAGCCCCCTTCCTGACCGGCGGAATAAACGCAGCACCACCTCCATGCAGGCGTGCAAGCATCACCTTGCGGCTGTACATTTCTGAAATAACGAGGCAAACCGCAATCAGCGTCCCCAGAAGAAGGATACCTCCCACAACCACTTTGGGAGACAACCTCCTCGAAACACTTTTTTTCGTCTTCCCGTAGGACCAGGAAGGCGGTCCGCCGGCCGCCGGGGTCGCCTCGGCAACCGTATCCTCCCCGGCGATGATGGCATGGTAGGCCCTGGTCAGACTGATGAACTTTTCCGTCGCCAGTTCACCGCCCTCCCTCGCCGTATCGGGATGGTACTTGATGCTCAGGCGGCGATAGGCCCGTTTGACCTCTTCATCCGAGGCACCGGAGGCGAGACCAAGCTCG
>CAYYWK010000258.1:0-5008 GCA_964475345.1 uncultured Desulfobulbus sp. | reverse complement strand
GCCCGTTGCAGGACGGTGCGCTCACTGCGATCTCCGGTTCACCATCTTCCATCTCCTACTCCCGGTTCTTCGCCCCGCGCCCGGCGGGCAGCATTTTCCTCCCCGCCACCATATATCCCGCGACTGAGGCCAGAATCAGATAGCCGAAGAGCTGAGCGCTCTTGGTTTTGAGGATGAACGCGATGGTGATGATGATCGCCGAACTCACCATGAAAAACAGCGGCTTGGGTATCTGCCTGAGGATTACCCGGCCAAAATGGGCGAAGCGGACATGGCTGACCATCAGCGCGATGGAGAACGCCGCCATTGCCCACAACAGCGGCGGCGGCGCTACCAGAGCCGCCCCCAGCACCACCAGCGCCCCGGCCGGGCTGGGCAGGCCGTTGAAGACGCCCTCGGGCAGGTCCGTGCGTTTCTTGTCAACGGCGACAAAGCGCACCAGCCGGTAGGCGACACCGACAAAGAACAGCACGGCGAAGACCCAGGCATATTCGCCGCCGGAGCGCAGGATGATATAGGCAGGAGACAGGCCGAAGCTGGTGAAATCGGCGATGTCATCGAGATACGGCCCGTACTTGGTGCCGCCGTGCTTCACCGCCATCCGGCCGTCGAAGAGGTCGAAGAGCTGGCCGAGGATGATCGCGAAGATGGCATAGGCAAAGCGCTGTTCATAGGTCAGCACCAGGCTGGCGATGCCGCAGAAGAAATTCAGCGTCGAGAGGATGTCGGCGTAGAGCCGGTTGGGGATGAACTTGAAGACCACGGAAGCCGCCGACAGGACGATGCAGGCAATCAGCACCTCGTTGCCGATGTTCACGTAGCCCGGATTGGCGTCGAGCAGGGCGCAGTAGATCACCAGGGCGAAACAGATGATGGCCTTGATCTTGCCGAAGTTGTTGGCCGCCACCGAGAAGCTGAGGTACGACAGCAGCTTCCTGGCAAAGAACTGGCCGAACAGCTCGACCCCGACCAGCAGCCAGACCAGCTCCGAGGCCATGATCCCCATGTAGGCGAAACCGATCAGCGGCGGCAGGTAGGTCAGCTTGTCGCACATCGGGTCGAGCGACTCCCCCCACCTGGTGACCAGGTTCATCCCCCGCGCCACCACCCCGTCGACCCCGTCGAGGATCGCCGCGAAGGTGAAGATGATGATCGCGGTCGACTGTAAGGTCGAATGGAAGTAGAGGACGTAGCCGATCAGGGCCATCGCCGTCCGCCAGTAGCAGATAGAGTTCGGATGCAGCAGCCAGAGATGGGACATGATGTAGTCCTGCATCGACTGCTTCCCGATCATCCGGGACATCCACAAGAAAAAACCGGTGCCGATGGCTGCGGCAACGATAATTACCAAGAGTCGTTCCATTGTCTCTCCGAACAGTGGTGCTGTGGCACCGGAAAGGGTACATTCGTTGCCAGCGGGTGGCCATTGTCCGCTATTTAGCACCTTCACCGGCAAAAGTCCATTGCCGCGAGCGGCAGCCCGGATATCAGGTGCCTGATATCTCTGGCACATACGCGGCGCGGCAGCCCCGGCTACCCGCAGCCGCACCGGAGGGGCCTGCCGGCAACACAGAGACAAGGAGCCGATTACCATGCCCTTCGCAGACCTCATCCGGGCGCGGCAGAGCGTCCGGGAGTACCAGGACCGCCCGGTTGCCGCCTCCGATCTGCAGCAGCTGATCGAGGCCGTCCGCCTGGCCCCTTCGGCCAGCAACTCGCAGCCATGGCGGCTGATCATCGTCGACGACCCGCTCAAGAAGGACAGGATCGCCCGCGCCACCTTCTCCGCGCTGGTCTCGTTCAACCGCTTCACGCTCACGGCCCCGGTCATCGCCGTGCTGACCATCGAACGGTCGAAGATCATCACCCAGATCGGCGCCCGGCTGAAGGACCGGGAATTTCCGCTGATCGACATCGGCATCGCCGCCGAGCACTTCTGTCTGCAGGCGGCCGAACTCGGGCTCGGTTCCTGCATGATCGGCTGGTTCGACGAGGACGAGGTGAGAAGGACCCTGGCCATCCCGGAAAAGACCAGGGTCGGCCTGCTGATCACCCTCGGCTACCCCCCCGAAGGCTACCCGCTCCGCCCCAAGATCCGGAAAAACGTTTCGGTCATGAGCAGTTTCAACACCTACTAGGCAGATCCCCGCGAATCCCCGTCATGGCCACGATTGATCCACTGCGCTCTTTTTCGGGAAGCAATATGGACATCTGCGGCGCAAGCCACTATCATGCTTTCAGACAGCCGTCGCCGGGGCAAGCCCCGGAAAGGCGGCCCTGAACCAGCCATCTCCCGCGGAGGTCCCATGAAACGTCTTGCCCATCTTGCCACCGTCGTCATCTCCCTGCTGTTTCTCAGCAGCTGCGGCTACAACTCCCTGCAGATGAAGGAGGAGGCCGTCTTCAAGGCCTGGTCCGATATCGAGTCGACGCTGCAGCGCCGCGCCGACCTGATCCCCAACCTGGTGGAAGTGGTCAAGGGCTATGCCAAGCACGAGAAAGAGACGCTCGAGGCGGTCATCAACGCCCGCGCCAAGGCCACCTCGGTCCAGCTGCCGCCCGAAGCCCTCGGCGATGCGGCGGCCATGCAGCAGTTCCAGGCGGCCCAGGGAGGCCTGACCTCGGCTCTTGCCCGCCTGATGGTCGTCGTCGAGCAGTACCCCGACCTCAAGGCCAACCAGAACTTCCTCGATCTCCAGACCCAGCTCGAGGGGACCGAGAACCGCATCAACGTCGCCCGCCAGCGCTACAACGAGACCGTCGAGATCTTCAACGCGGCGATCCGCAAATTCCCGGAGAACCTCACCAACAACTTCCTGCTGCACCTCGAGCGCAAGGAATACTTCAAGGCCGACGAAGGGGCGAAGGCCGCGCCGCAGGTGAAATTCTGAGGGCGGAACCAGTCATGCCATCGCACCTCATCCACCGCGCTGCCGTCGCTCTCCTGCCGGTGCTCCTGCTCTTCTGGCTGGTGTTGACGACATCCTCCGCCAACGCCCTCGAGGTGCCGCCGCTGAAGAGCCGGGTCAACGACTACGCGGCGATGCTGTCCCCGGCCACCGTCAGCCAGCTCGAGAACTCCCTCGCCCTCTTCGAGCAGCAGCAGTCGACCCAGCTGGTGGTCCTGACCGTCGCGTCGCTTGCCGGCGACAGCCTCGAGGACTTCTCGCTGCGGGTGGCCGATACCTGGAAAATCGGCCAGCAGGGACGTGACAACGGCGCCCTGCTGCTGATCGCCCGGGATGACCGCAAGCTGCGGATCGAGGTCGGTTACGGCCTGGAAGGGCGGCTGACCGACCTTGTCGCCGGACGGATTATCCGCGATGTCATCACCCCGCAGTTCCGCAGCGGCCGTTTCGACCAGGGGGTGATCGACGGGGTGAACGCGATGATGGCGGCGGTCACCGGCGAGTTCTCGGCCGAAGCGGGTGCAGCCCACTCCGGCGACCAGGCGACAGGCCCCGGCGACCTGCTCATCCCCCTGCTCTTCGGCCTGTTCATCATCAGCCGGGTCTTCGGCAGGCACAGATGGGTGACGGCCACCGTCGGCGGCATCGCCGCGCCGGCCCTTGCCTATCTCGTCCTCGGCGCCCGCTGGCTGCTGCTGGCGGCGATGGTACCGATCGGCTTCATCGCCGGCTTCATCGTCGCCGGCATCGCCGGCTCGCTGACCTCCGGGAGATCGGGCGGTCCGTGGATCAGCAGCGGCGGCGGCTTTTCCGGTGGCGGCAGCTTCGGCGGCGGGTTCTCCGGCGGGGGTGGAGGCTTCGGCGGCGGCGGCGCCTCGGGAGGATGGTAGGATGACGACCCTGGCCCAGCAGTTCCTGACAGAGGACGAACGCCGGAGCATCAGCGAGGCGACCCGCCGGGCGGAGTCCCGCACCTCCGGCGAGATCGTGCCGATGGTGGTCTCCGCCAGCCATCACTACCCGCTGGCGGCGGTGGTCGGGGCGACGGCCTGCGCCCTGCCGCTCGCCCTGGCCTGCACGCCGCTGATCGCCGCCCCGCTCTGGCTCGGCCACCGGGACATGTGGATCTTCCTCGCCCTCTTCTGCCTGTTTTTTCTGCCCGCGCAGGCGCTGGTCGCCCGCGTCCCGGCAGTCAAGCGCCTGTTCCTCGATCGCAGCCAGGTGGACGAAGAGGTGCGGGAAGCGGCGGTCACCGCCTTTTTCAGTGAAAAACTTTACAAGACCCGCCAGGAGAACGGCATCCTGATCTTCATCTCGGTCCTCGAGCACCGGGTCTGGGTGCTGGCCGACAGCGGCATCAGCAACCGCATCGAGCAGGGGCGGTGGCAGGAAATCGTCGATCATGTCACTGCCGGAATCCGGGCGAAACGGCAGGGTGAAGCTATCTGCGAGGCCATCGCCATGGTCGGCGAGATCCTCCGCGAGCATTTCCCGATCACCGCCGACGACCATAACGAGCTGCACGACCTTATCATCCGCTGAGCCGGTCCGCCGATAGCCGGCGAACCATTCCCCTTTTCCGGGTGCCGCCATGCCGCTACGACTCCTGCTGACCACGATCATTCTGCTCCTGGCGATGCCCGCCGGCAGCGTCCTTGCCAAGAGCCTGCACTGGCAACGCCTGGATGTCGAGGCACGCCTCGACCGGGACGGCCGGCTGCACGTCCGCGAGAGCCAGGCCATGGTCTTCGACGGTGACTGGAACGGCGGCGAGCGGCGGTTCAACATCCGCCCCGACCAGCGCCTCGACTTCCATCGCCTGCAGCGGCTCGACGGCGCGTCCGGCGTCTTCCGGGACCTGTCCCGGGGCTCGCTCACCCACGTCGACCACTACGACTGGCACGGCAGCGACACCCTGCGCTGGCGCAGCCGCCTGCCCACCGACCCGCCCTTTGCCGGCGAGGTCATCACCTATGTCCTCGAATACAGCCTGAGCGGCATTGTCAGGCGGCAGGGGACGGATTTTGTGCTCGACCACGATTTCGTCTTCCCGGAGCGGAGCGGCGCAATCAAACAGGTCCAGGTCCGGCTCGACCTCG
>CAYYWK010000257.1:0-5033 GCA_964475345.1 uncultured Desulfobulbus sp. | reverse complement strand
CGCCCGGCCTGTTCGATCTGGCTGACGTCGGTACGCTGTTCCTTGACGAACTCGGAGATCTGCCGCCGCTGTCCCAGACCAAAATTCTCCGCGTTCTCGAGGAGCGCGCCTTCGAGCGGCTTGGCGCGACCGAAACGGTCAGGGTCGACGTGCGGATCATCGCCGCCACCAACAAGGACCTCGAACAGGAGGTGAAGAAAGGGCGTTTCCGGGAGGACCTCTACTATCGGCTCAACGTCATCCCGGTGCTGTTGCCCCCGCTGTGCCGGCGAAAAGAAGACATCCCGCTGCTGATCCATGCCTTTGTCCGCCGCTTCAACGACCGGATGGGGACGAGCGTCTCATTCAGCCCCGAGGCGGTTGATGCATTGATGCAGTATCCCTTTCCCGGCAACGTCCGCGAACTGCTCAATGTGGTGGATCGTTGAATCGCCCTGGCCGGTAGCCGGGTTGTCAATCGTCAGGACCTGCCCGCCCATATCGCCGGTCCCAGACAAGCCAAGACTTCCCTGGCGACGCTGCAGGAAATAACTGCTCAGGCGGAAAAGGCGCATATCGCCCGGATCGTCCAGCTCACCCAGGGAAACCGCTCGAAGGCCGCCGAGATCCTCGGCATCAGCCGGAAGACACTGTGGGAAAAAATCAACGCCTACCAGCTTGACGTTTAGATGCTGCGGCGGGGGAATAACCCTACAGTGTATCTCCATCTTTTGCTCATCCGTATTCGCAGGTTCCGGTTACTGAGTGTCTCCTGATATCTGCACACCATCTACTATCTGCTGTTTCCCGTCCGGAGAAAAAAAACCGTGTTACACCAGGGTAACGCCGGGACGAGTAACACTGCTATCAACGTGTTGATTTATCTATATCTATTTGTGTTTCTGGCGAGGTAGTGGCCACGAGCCTCATAATTTCCCAAAAAACGCATTTAACAATCTGAAATATAAGGTTCTGTATTTCTGATGCCGGGGAAAGTGTTTCGTTTCCGTAACATTTCTTAACGGATATGGCCTGGCATGGAAAATGCTTCACTAGGGGTGTTGCTGGCGTTGGTGGAATTAATTTCAACCTGGAGAAACGTGTCATCCCGGTATCAGTCTCCTGTGTTTGCAGGAATTGGCAAAAAGGATGGACACGGAAATGGAATCCAATTCTGGAGGTGCCTATGAGGATGACGATTGCGGCAGTACTGATTCTCCTGTCCGGAGGTTTTGCCCTGGCCGAGGTCGGCGGGGGTGATGTGACGTTGAAGAATGAAGGAGGCAACGTGATCTTCAGCCATGACAGCCATGTCAAAGAGGTGGGTCTGGGCTGCCAGGAATGCCATCCGAAGCTTTTCCTCAACACGAGGAAACATGCAGCGGTGACCATGAAGGAGATGGAGTCGGGAAAATCCTGCGGCGCCTGCCATAACGGGAAGAAGACGTTTGCCGTCACCGAGAACTGCGAAACCTGTCACAGCAAAGAGCAAGCGAAATAAAGGAGAGATCTATGAGCCAAGAAGACATCCTGGTAGTCATGCAGAAGGATCTCGAGCGGGCGTTGACCAAACCGGCCAAGGACCGGCGCTGGGCGATGCTGATCGATCTGCGCAAGTGCGTCGGTTGCCACGCTTGTACGGTCGGCTGCGTCTCGGAAAACAAGCTGCCGCCGAAGATGCACTATCGGCCGGTCCATGAATACGAGCAGGGAACTTATCCCAGCGTTTCCCGCACCTTCCTGCCGCGACCGTGCATGCAGTGCGACAATCCGCCCTGCGTCGAGGCCTGTCCTGTCAAGGGACCGGGCGGGGCGACCTGGAAGGAGACCGAAGGCCCGGCCGCCGGTATCGTCGCGATCGACTACGCCCAGTGCATCGGCTGCGGCCAGTGCGTAGAGGCCTGTCCCTATCACGCCCGCACCATGGACGAGGGAACCTTCCATTCGGCCGGAACCCCGGCTCTTCAACAGTACGAGATCATGCCGTCCTACGAGTACGGCAGGAAGTGGTCGCGTTCCGGCAAGAGCCAGCCGGTCGGCAACGCCCGCAAGTGCCATTTCTGCGTGCATCGCCTGGTCGCCGGTCAGCTGCCGGTCTGTATCACCACCTGTATCGGCAGGGCCGGCTATTTCGGTGACGAGAACGACACGCAGAGCCTGATCGCCCAGGTCAAGAATGCCAATGCGGTGCAGATACTCAAACCCCAAGAGGGGACGGCGCCACGGGTATATTATGTTGCCAATGAAAAGCTGGAGGTGCTCTATGACAAATAAAAAACCCACCCGTGTTTCCCGTCGCGATTTCCTTAAGTTTTCTGCGGCGGCGGGCTGCAGTGCCATGGTTCTTTCCCAGTTCGATTTCGCCCGGGATCTGATCGCCCGGGTCGAGGCCGGCGAATTGACCGAAGCAGAGGCCTATGAGTTGTTGAAAGCTGAGAACACACTGTACTCCGTCTGCCTGAACTGCAATACCGGATGCGGGATCAAGGTCAAGATCATCGACGGCGTGGTAGTCAAGATCGACGGCAATCCCTACAACCCCTTCTGTCTCCATCCCCACCTGGAGATGAAGATGACCCCGGAAGAAGCCGCCAAACATGATGGTGGGCTCTGCCCGAAGGGGCAGGCCGGTCATCAGGGGGCCTATGATCCCTACCGGATCACCAGGGTCTTGAAACGGGCCGGCAAACGCGGTGAGAACAAATGGCAGGCCATCCCCTTCGACCAGGCCGTCGACGAGATCGTCAACGGCGGCAAGCTGTTCAGCCATGTCCCAGGCGAGGAGAACCGCCAGGTGACCGGCTTGAAGGAGCTCTACGCGTTGAAGGACAAGAAGGTCTTCGAGGAGATGGAAAAGGATACAGCCGCCCTCCGCAAGAAGAAGCCGGAAGAACGCCAGGCGGCGATAGCCGAATTCAAGAGCAAACACGCCGCCTATCTCGATGCCCTGATCGATCCCGATCATCCTGATTTCGGCCCGAAAAACAACCAGTTCGTCTATTTCTGGGGGCGCAAGAAGGGCGGTCGCTCCAACTTTGCCGCCGCTTTCACCGGGGCCTACGGGACGGCCAACACCCACGGTCACACCACCGTCTGCCAGGGCTCGCTGTACTTTGCCTGCAAGGCGATGAGCGAGCAGTATGTCGGCAACACCTTCAAGGACGGCCAGAAATTCTACTGGCAGGCCGACCAGGAGAACAGCGAATATATCCTTTTCGTTGGTGCCAATCTCTTTGATGGAAACTACGGGCCCACCAACCGTGCGATGCGGATGACCCAGCGTATCGCCGACGGCAAGCTGAAGATGACGGTCGTCGATCCCCGCTTTACCAAACTGGCCTCCAAGGCCCAGCGCTGGGTACCGATCAATCCGGGCACCGACGCCGCCTTTGCGATGGGCATGACCCGCTGGATCCTCGAAAACAAAAAGTATGACGCGAAGTTCCTTTCCTGCTGCAACATGGCATCGGCCAAGGCAGCAGGAGAACTTAGCTGGAGCAATGCGGCCTGGCTGATCAAGGTGGACAAGGACGGCAAGGCCGGCAAGTTCCTTCGGGCTCAGGATATCGGTCTGCAGGCGGCCGAAAAGCGTCTCGACGAAAAGGGCAAGGAGTATGATTTCGAGTACCTCGTCGCCATGAAGGACGGCAAGCCGGTGGCCTTTGATCCCAACGACGAAAAAGAGGCGGTAACCGGCGAGCTCTTCGTCACGACCACCGTAACCGACAGCGAAGGCAAGGCGATTACTGTCAAGAGCAGCCTGCAGCTGATGCTCGAGGCCAGCCAGGAGATGACCATCGCCGAATGCGCCGAGCTCTGCGGCACGGATGCTGCCACCATCGAGGCCGTTGCCGCCGAATTCACCAGTCACGGCAAGAAGGCCTGTGTCGATATCCACCGGGGGGCCGCCCAGCATACCAATGGCTTCTACAATATCTCCACCCTGATGAACCTCAACCTGCTGATCGGCAATTTCGACTGGAAAGGCGGGATGATCGCGGCCTCGACCTACAATACCGACGGCAGCAGCAAGAGCACTGACAAGCAACCCTTCAAGTTCAAGGATATCGGCCCGAAGTCGCTGAAGGTCTTCGGCACTTCGATCATCCGCCACGGCATGAAGTACGAGGAATCGACCCTCTTTGCGGGCAAGGAGAGCTATCCGGCCAAACGCAACTGGTGGCCGCTGTCATCCGACGTCTACGAGGAAATCCTGCCGTCGATCGCCGACGCCTATCCCTACCAGGCCAAAGTCGCCTTCTCGTACATGGGGGCGCCGACCTATGCCCTGCCTGCCGGCCATACCCAGATCGCGGCCCTGATGAATGTCGAGACGCTGCCGCTCTATATCGCCAGCGACATCCTGATCGGTCCGACCTCGATGTACGCCGACTACATCATCCCCGACCTGCACTATCTCGAACGCTGGGAGTTCCAGGGCTCGCATCCGAACATGCCGGTCAAGGTCCAGCCGGTGCGACAACCGGTCATCGCCTCGCCGAACGAGGTGGTGAAGGTCTTCGGCGAGGAACAGCCGATCTGCTACGAGACCTTCTGGCTGGCCCTGGCCGAGAAACTCGGCCTGAAGGGCTTCGGCAAGGACGGTTTCGGCCCCGGTCAGGATTTCACCCGGCCGGACGATTATTATATCCGGATGGTGGCCAACATCGCCCTGGACGGCAAGGAGCCGGTGGCCGACGCCTCGGCGGCCGAGATCGAACTGTTCAAGCTGGCCCGTCGCCATCTGCCGAAGAACGTCTTCGACCTCGATCGCTGGCAGAAGATCTGCGGCCCCGCATGGCCGAAAGTGGTGACCGTCCTCAACCGCGGCGGCCGTTTTGGCAGCCAGTCGTCCACCTACAAGGGCGAGCAGGTGGCCAACAAATACGGCAAGCTGATCAACCTCTACCAGGAGAAGACGGCCGGCTGCAAGGACGCCTTCACCGGCAAGTCCTTCTACGGGATCTCGCGGTATGTGCCGATTGCCGATACCATGGGTCGCTCAACGGAGAAACTGGCGGCGGGCTATCCGCTCCACCTCATCACCCAGCGTG
>CAYYWK010000256.1:0-5073 GCA_964475345.1 uncultured Desulfobulbus sp. | reverse complement strand
GATCCCTCGACCCGCTGCAGGGCGTCGCGGACCGCGGTCGCCAGGTCGTCTTGCAGGCAGTCCTCGATCAGGTGGGCCAGCACCTCGGTGTCGGTTTCCGAACTGAAGCGGTGCCCCTTTGCCTTCAGCTCCTCGCGCAGCGAATGGTAATTCTCGATGATGCCGTTATGGACCACGACCAGTCGACCGGTGCAGTCGCTGTGCGGATGGGCGTTGCTGGTGGTGGGCGCCCCATGCGTCGCCCATCGGGTATGGCCGAGGCCGATGTGCGAGGGCGCGACAATAGCCTCGTCGATCATCGCCTCGAGGTTGGCGAGCTTGCCCTGGCTGCGGTGCTTGACCAGTTCGCCGTCCTTGAGATAGACCACGCCGGCCGAATCGTATCCCCGGTATTCAAGACGCCTGAGCCCTTCCAGCAGAACGGGAACCACACGCCGGGAACCTGTATATCCAACGATGCCGCACATACATCTCTCCTTTTCGGGTTAGCAACGATTCACCGGCAGACCATCCCGCCGCCAGTGAGCCAATAAACACAAAAAGATACCACGCCATTTTAACACAAGGCGAGTTTTTTCTTTCAACTCCGCCTTCACTTAAGTAAGATCTGCCACTGCATGGAACACCGGCAACGCGTTATTTTTCAACCAGGCTTACGAGAACCAATGAACGAAAAGCAGCGACTGAAGGAAATTCTTCTGGAGAAATCCTACCGCCAGGGCACCTTTACCCTCACTTCCGGCAAGACCTCGGATTTTTACATCGATGGCAAGCAGACCACCCTTTCGGCCGAAGGCGCCTATCTCTGCGGCCGTCTGCTCTTTCAGCTGATCAGTGAAGAGATTTCGCCAATCCAGGCGGTTGGCGGCATGACGCTCGGGGCCGACCCGCTGGTCACCGCCGTTTCCATCGTCAGCTATCTCGAAAAAGCGCCCATCCCCGCCTTTATCGTCCGCAAGGAGGCCAAAGGCCATGGCACCGGTAACTATATCGAGGGTCTGAGCAACATGCCAGCTGGCTGTACCGTCGCCCTGGTCGAGGATGTGGTCACCACCGGCGGCACCCTGCTCAAGGTCATCGAACGGGTCGAAGCGCAGGGTTTCAAGGTCGGCCTGGTGGCAACCATCGTCGAACGCCAGGAAGGCGGCACCGAAGAGCTGGCCCGTGCCGGTTACCGGCTCAAAGCCATATTCACCAGAGAAGAACTGCTGGCCTGACCATGATGAAATGTAAAAAATGTGCGGCAAAACTGGAAGTGCACCGGATGTGCCGCAAGGTGCGCATGCGGTGCAGCAGTTGCAAGCAGGAGTACCAGATCCACGAAGTCGCAAGCGAGTTGGACAGGGAGACCGAAGAAATACTGGAGAAGTACACCGCCATCATCTACGATTGAATTGCTGCCCCTGCCCTGGTTCCTCAAAGTGCATCCGGGTCTGGCACCCTTGCTGAACGGCCGCTGGATTTTCATAAAAAAAAAAGGCCCGGGCTGTTTTTTCCCGGGGACTCTGGTTGTCCCCGTCAGTTTCTGCTATCCTGACGGAAATACCCTGTCCAGCAGGCAGCCAACCACTGACACCGCAAGAGACGAATGCCCGATTCCAAAGAACACAGAACCTTCGTGAAGGACGGCGATATCGCCGTCATAGTCTGCCCCACCTGCGGCATAGCCAAGGAAGTCAACGTCGGCAAGTACCGCAACGTCATGCACACGCTGAAGGTCAACTGCCGGTGCGGCATCACCTTCAAGGTTCTTCTCGACTTCCGCCAGAGTTACCGCAAACCCACCAACCTCTCCGGCACCTACGCTATGCTCGCGCCTGCCGCCGGGGGAGGCCTGATACTGGTCAAGAACGTCTCGCTGACCGGCATCGGCTTCGAGGTTTCAGGACATCATTCCATCCATACAGGCCAGAAAGCCCTCATCGAGTTCACACTCGACAACCGCAAGGAAAGCCGCATCAGAAAGCAGATCACCGTGCGCTCGGTCCGCGGCAGCTTTATCGGCGGCGAGTTCCTGCAGGACCAGGCCTTCGAGAAAGACCTGGGGTTCTACCTGCGCTTCTGATTACATCGGTTCCAGAACCTTTCCCATCAACTGCTCCGCACGCTCCAGAAAGGGCTGCAGCGTCGCCGCCTCGAGGGCGCTGATCACCACCCCCTCCTTTTCAGCCTCCGCTCGCGCCTGCACCGGGTAGGCCGCCTTGTCGATCTTGTTGAAGACCTTCAAACAGGGGATTTCATCGAGTTCGAGCTCGCGCAGCAGCCGCTCGACCACCTCCATCTGCTCGCGGAAGGCGGGATTGGCAATATCGATGACATGCACGAGAAGGTCGGCCTCCTGCAGTTCCTCAAGCGTCGCCTTGAAGGCCTGCAGCAGGGTTTCCGGCAGGTTGCGGATGAAGCCGACGGTGTCGGTGATGATAACCTCCATTTCGGTGGGGAAACGGAGCCTGCGGCTGGTCGGGTCGAGGGTGGCGAACAGCTTGTCCTCGGCGACGATATCGCTGCTGGTCAGGGTGTTGAGCAGGGTCGACTTGCCGGCGTTGGTGTAGCCGACCAGCGAAATGACCGGCAGTTCCTTCTTGCGCCGCTTGGACCTCCGGCGGTAACGTTCCCTGGCAATCTCCTGCAACTCCCCGCCGAGCCGGGCAAGACGGTCGTTGATCCGCCTCCGGTCGATCTCAAGCCGTGTCTCCCCCGGTCCCCTCGCCCCGATACCGCCGGTCAGCCGTGACAGGGCGTCATCCCGGGAGGACAGCCGCGGCAGCATGTATTTCAGCTGGGCCATCTCCACCTGCAGTTTTCCCTCACGGCTCATCGCCCGGTGGGCGAAGATGTCCAGGATCAGCTGGGTCCTGTCGATGACCCGGAGATCGGTGAAGTCGGTGATCGACCTGATCTGCGAGGGGTTCAACTCCTGATTGAAGACCAGCAGGTTGGCATTGAGCTGCAGGGCGCGGATCATGATTTCCGCGAGCTTCCCCTTGCCGACGATCAGCCGCGGATTCGCCCGGCGCTGCCGCTGCAGCACGCAATCGAGCACCTCGACATTGTCCGAGCGGGCTAGCTCCACCAGTTCGGCTAAAGATTCCTCGGCACGGATCTTCGCTTCGGTGCTGACGGAAACGAGGATCGCCCTGTCATCGCTGCCTTTAACCTTGCGGGCCTTCTGCAGCCTGGTGAATTCGTCCTCCAGGGCGGCAATCAGCTCCTCACAGGAACCTGTCTGGTTGGCCGGATGCACGGGCGGCAGAAATGCCCAGCCTCTGCCGGCCCTCTCCTCGGGAAGCAGATGCACGGAATAGAGCCGCTCCGGCAGGCCCTCGGCGTTCATCTTGAGGATCGACAGCAGATCGAGACGGAGGAACAGCAGGTCCATCAGATCCTCGTCGGAGATATCTTCGCCACCCGGATGGGTATGGACCAGCCGCAGCCCGCGCAGCCTGCCTCCGGCAGTCCGGATGGTGTTCAGCCTGGGAATCATCAGACCGGTTGAGGTGCCGACAATGACCATTTCGATCTGGCCGGAGCGGTGAATGAGCAGACCGATCTGGCGGTTGGTGGCAGAGGACAGCTCGCAGATCGTCCTGGCGATCTCCGGCGATACCACCAGGTCGCGGTTGATCTTCTTCCCGGCAAGGCGCTCCAGTACCCTGAGCTGGTTCTTCTTCAGCCCGTCAAGATTTCCAGTGAGATGTGTTATGGCAGGACCTCCTTTTTGTCGCCCTGCGGAAGCGGCAGATCGTCCCCTTCCGCACCTTTTCTGGCGCAGACCATTGCCTGCGTGTATTTCTGCCAGATCATGCCTTCATTTTCCTGATGGCAACCAAGGCAGATGCCGACACGCAGGATACGGCGCAGTTCCTCACCGTTGAAAGGCCGCAGATCCGGGCGCGAACCCAACTGCAGCGGTTTGCCGTCGATGTCGACGAAGGCGTCGAAGGGAGTGGTCCGGCCGGCGGCGGTCTCCACCCCACGATCGATGCCGGTGAAGACCAGGCGGCCATCCTCCACCGACACCGTCCCCTCGCCAAGTCCGATGGTTTTGGGGGAGGCGTGGCAGTCCACGCAGCTGCGCCCCTTGGCCTGGGTGGTGTGGGGATTGATCGCCGCCATCGTGAAGCGGTTGAAGGCCTGCTCGATCGCGCCTTTCTTGTCGACGACGGTGACGATATCCTGGCAGCCCGGGGTGACGATCACCACCTCGTCCTTCCAGACCGCCAGCATCGGCCGCTCGTAGCGGATATACGACCGGCCCTCCTCCCACAGGCCCTCGCTCTCCTTGCCAGTCAGCTTGTCGAGATGGCTGGCCCGCGCATCGCGCTTGGCATGACAGCCGTAGCACTGCGGCACCCACGTGGAATGGCATGCCTCGCAGCCCACCCGCTTGTGCCCGGAGTAATTGCAGACCCCTTCCCGGAGAGGCTTGAGCGGACGCTGCTTGCCGTCAACCTTGCCTTTGAGCCGCCAACCCGCATCGGTCTTTTCGACATTGTTCAGCGCCTCACCCTTGCGGGTTGGTCGCGGTTCGCCGCTATGGCAGATCTCGCAGGAGATTTCGAGCTGCTGTTCGTAATGGGCGTAGCTGGTGCCATCGCCCATGATCTCGTTGCGGGTGTGGCAATCTATGCATTCCATGCCCCGGGCATGGTGGATGTCGTCGGCAAGCTCGAGGTAGAAACGGGCACCGGGCAGCTGCTTCCTGGTCATCCTGCCCTGCTCGTAGGGAGTGCCGTAGCCCTCCGATTCAAAGAGGCCTACATAGGACAGACCGATGCGCCCGGAGCGGTTGTGGCACCTGATACAGTTATCGCTGACCACCGCCATCTTGACAAGCGGATGCGGCTTCTTCTTGGGGTCGACAGCCGGTCTCGTCTCATCATCGCCCGAGTAGCGGATATCCCGGGCCGGCACTTCGGGCGGGTTGAGGTAGTGGCAGGCCGAACAGCCGCCGCCCTTCTCGTTGAAAAAGGCCGGCACCCCGAGAAGGTCGTTTTTCTGCTTCCACAGGTGGCAGGTGGCGCACAGCTTGCGGAAGTAGTCGAGGGCAAGGGAGGTCTGGCCGCTGGCGAG
>CAYYWK010000255.1:0-5077 GCA_964475345.1 uncultured Desulfobulbus sp. | reverse complement strand
AGAGCCTTTCGGTACGTCTCTGCCCCGACGACCAGCAAGTCCTCCTCGCTGAATTCGGTGGGAGTGGCAAATGGGGTCGGGTTGGAACCGCCGATGCCGACTATGCAGAGCCTGTCCTGAATAAGACGAACCTGTCCGTGCATGTTGATATCAAGATGATCAAGATACGCATTGATCTCGGGGCGGTCGAGGTTGCCGAGCTGCGCCAGAATTCGAGGATTGACAGCCATGACTTCATCGAGGACCTGCTGCACTTCCCGCAGTGATCCAAAATTGGTGAGATCGCCGGTGAGGAGGACGAGATCGGCCTGGTGGATACCCGGGATTTTCCGGCATGCACTCGCTGCCATATGGATATCACCGAATGCAATGATGTGCACGTATCAGCTGTTTCCCGGTCACGATGTATCGGTTGGCGGCCTGTCTTGACATGGGGCCATATATGCTTAACATTGTTGCCGACTTTTGGCAAAATTGCAATGGGAATGGTGCCTTATCCACCCTTTCCGGATCAGCAACATGAAGAAAAGGTGTTTGTTATGACAACAAAAACAACGACCCATGAATTTCAGGCCGAGACCAGGAAGCTGCTCGATATCGTTATTCACTCACTGTATACCGAGCGGGATGTCTTCATTCGAGAGTTGATATCCAACGCTGCGGATGCGCTTGAAAAATTCCGCCACGAGAGTATCACTGCGAGCGATCTGTTCGATGCACATGTTCCGCTTGAGATCAATGTCAGCCTCGACGACAAGAAACACACCCTGACAATTACCGATACCGGCATAGGTATGAGCCGGCATGAACTGGAGAGTAATCTCGGGACGATCGCCCATTCAGGTTCGAACGCGTTTCTTGCGCAGCTTGCAGAGGCAGCCAAGAAAGATGTCAGCCTTATCGGGCAGTTTGGTGTCGGTTTTTATGCGGCGTTCATGGCTGGCAGCCGGGTTGTGGTCCAGAGTCGATCCTGGGACGGGAGCGAGGGACACGAATGGGCTTCGGACGGCACGGGGACCTTCACCATCGCCGAGATGCCCGGACTGCATCGTGGCACCCGGATCATTGTTGAGTTGAAGGAAGATGCCCATGACTATGCCCAGAAATGGAAGGTGGAATCGATCATCAAGCAGTACTCTGCCTTTGTCCCTTTCCCGATCAAACTCGAGGGGGAAACGGTCAACACCGTTCAAGCCCTATGGACGCGGAGTAAGAGTGAAATAACCGACCAGGAGTATACTGATTTCTATAAGTTCATCGGCAATGCCATCGATGAGCCGATGTACCGCCTGCATTTTTCTGCTGATGCGCCGCTGGCAATCAATGCACTGCTCTTTGTGCCCAAGGAAAACCTGGAAATTTTCGGTTTCGGGCGAATGGATTCCGGGGTCAATCTGTATTGCCAGCGTATTCTGATTGACCAGCATTCGGAAAACATCCTCCCGGAATGGCTACGGTTCGTCAAGGGCGTGGTTGACAGCGAGGACCTGCCGCTGAACATCTCCCGCCAGGCGTTGCAGGACAATGCCCTGGTCGGCAAGCTGCGCCGGGTTATCACCAAACGGTTTCTGAAATTTCTCGAGGAGGAGGCCACCCGTGATGCCGAGGACTACTTGAAGTTCTGGAAGACCTTCGGGATCTACCTGAAAGAGGGTGTGACATCGAGCTACGAGTACCAGAAGGATCTCGGCAAGCTGCTGCGTTTCGAGTCGTCGAAGTCGGAGGCTGGCAAACCGGTGGGGCTTGCTGATTACC
Organism: uncultured Desulfobulbus sp.; assembly: GCA_964475345.1. Taxonomy (GTDB): domain Bacteria; phylum Desulfobacterota; class Desulfobulbia; order Desulfobulbales; family Desulfocapsaceae; genus Desulfoprunum. The sequence goes on along the minus strand of CAYYWK010000255.1, from coordinate 3,322 downwards.
TTCTGCGGATGAATCAGGATCAGCAGGAAGTTTACTATATCAATGGGTCAAGCAGGGCAGCTATCGAAGCCGGTCCCTACGTTGAGATGTTCAGGAAGAAGGATATCGAGATCATTTATACGATGGAGCCTATAGACGATTTCGTTCTCAGCCATCTTGGCGAATTCGAAGGCAAGAAACTTGTATCCGCCGACCGGGCCGATCTCTCCATACCAGGCGCCGAGGAGGAGAAACATGCCGCCGAGGGGGAGGATGCGGCTTTGGACAGCGAGCGTGCGCAAGGCCTGGTGGCCTGGCTGAAGGCAACCCTGGCCGAAAACGTTCAGGATGTCATCGTTTCGAAACGACTGGTCGATGCTCCGGCGATGATCGTCAACCCCGATGGACATATGACTTCATCGATGCAGCGGGTTCTTGCCGCATCGCGCTTCGAAAAGGGGCTCGGTCTCGATAGCAGCAAGAAAAATCTCGAGATCAATGTCAATAATCCCCTGATCAAACGCCTTGAAGAATTGCGGCATGTCGAAGAGGATTTTGCCGTCGAGGTGGCCAGGCAGATTTATGATAACGCCATGATTCAGGCTGGGTTGATCGTTGACCCGCTGGTTATGGTTGAGAGGAACTATAAAATCCTCCATCGGGCTGTCCGCGGCTGATTTGCGAAGTCCGGGCAATCCGGGGTGACCGCGGGAGACTCTCAGGCCACTGCCGCCCGGGTTCGTCAGCCCCGGTCACTCCTTTGCCGGCTGTCGACATTGGGATTGAAAAATGCCGGCCATCAGGCTATAAGCGAGATGTTGCCGTCCTTTAGAATTTCATCATCAGGGAGGATACGATGCTTTCTCTCAACCGTTACGGGTTGCTCCTGATTGCGATAACCCTTCTGTTGGGGGGATGCTATAACAAACCCGTCCGGAACCTCGCTTCTGATGCGGCCTTGATCAAGGTCGGCCAGTCTTCCGGCGATGACGTTCTGACCTATCTCGGTGAACCCGATGAGCAGGAAGTTGTCGGCAATGGTGTGGAGCGGTGGCTGTACAGGGAGGCCACCTCCTCAAAACTTGAGAGAGCGCCTCTGGTCGGCAAGTATCTCGGCAATCCCACCGTGGGCAGGGTGGTTGTAACCCTCAAGGACAATCGTGTCGTTGAGTGTACCTACGATGCCCATGATGCTGACGATTCCAGCTGGGGTGACGATTTTTCCTGGCAGAAGAAAGCGCAGTGATTGATCGATTCACCACAGTCCGTGAGCGCATGGTGCAGGAACAGCTCGTGGCGAGAGGGATTGCCGATCCAAGAGTACTGGCCGCCATGGGCGAAGTGCCTCGTCATCTCTTTGTCGATGATGCCATGCAGGCAAGGGCGTACGGTGATCACCCTCTGCCCATTGCCGCCGGCCAGACCATCTCCCAACCCTTTATTGTCGCCTTGATGACGGAAGCCCTCCGCTTGCAGGGCTCGGAAAAAGTACTGGAGATCGGCACCGGATCCGGGTATCAAGCGGCAATTCTCTCCCGCCTCTGCGAAAAAGTCTACACAGTTGAGCGAGTCAATACCCTGCTGGCCGGTGCGCGCAAGATGTTTGATTCATTGCGGTTTTTCAATATCATCGCCAAGCTGGATGACGGAACACTCGGTTGGCCGGAATTCGGGCCGTATGATGCGATTATCGTCACCGCCGGTGGACCGGAAATCCCACAGCCACTGATCGACCAACTCGCCGATCCCGGCAGGTTGGTAATCCCGGTCGGTGAACAGGACACCCAGAATCTGCAACTGGTGATCAAGAATGCCGGGCATACAGTCGTTGAACATCTGGCCAGTGTGCGGTTTGTAGACCTCATTGGCGAGTATGGCTGGAGCCGGTAGGCTTCTCCTCCCCCTGTAATTTTCCCTTTCACCCAGAACTCTTCCAGAATTGCCCCTTACTGCATCAGTTGATTGCTGAAGACGGCCAAACTCGGCTTTACCACGGATTGGTTCAGTAGAAAGAGCTGAGAAAAATTCTCAAAATCTGCCTTTCATTTTGGATAAATGTTGTGTTTGTGCTGTGTTCTCCATATAATAAGGCAATAGTAGACACAGAGGATGCTCGATAGGCAAAAAACCAGCGCGGGCGGAAAGGGATGCCGGAAGGTGCCATGCGGTTGACCGGCGAAACATTTGATCGGGGTTGATGGAGGGTTAAGGACGTGGAGGAAATTCTCAAGAAGCGGCGTACGCTGCAGGAGACCATGAACTTCATGGCGGCGCTTTCGGCCGGTATCGAGCCGATACTCGGGCGTGGAGCGAACAGTATGACCATGTCGGCCGGCCGCAATCTCGGCCGCAAATTTTCAGAGAATGCCAGGCATACCGATGACCTTCTCGAGGCCATTGACGAGGTCAGAAATATCCTGGTGGCCAATCACTGCCTCTGGGGATTCGAGCCTTTCAAGCCAGAAGAACAGGCGAACATGATCTCCGTTGATGAGAAAGGCAATCGCCAGATTCTCATCGTCTTCAGGGACTGCATGATCCGTCAGGCGCTCTTTCGTTTCGGTCATCCCCAGAAAGGATCGCTCTGCAACATGATGTACGGTTTTTTCGCCGGGGCTCTTGAGAGTATTATGGGGAAAAAAGCCACGTTGGATATCAAACATGCCGGCGAGAATGCCTGCCTGAAAATCCTGACTGTGGAAGCGTGACATTCTGATAGTGCTGACAAGGAGATGAAATGAGCGGTGAAAAGATACGGTTGAATACTGAGTGGCTCTGCGATTGTGGCGGTTGCCATGTTGCCCTGGTCGATCTGCATGAAAAGATCCTCAATGTCCTGGAATCGGTAGTGATTCAGAAATGCCCGGTTCTGACCGATATCAAGGATTATCCTGAGGCTGAGATAGGCATTCTCACCGGCTCCATCCGCACGGAACACGATCGGCATGCCGCCATTGAGATGCGCAAGAAATGCAAGACACTCATCGCCTTCGGTACCTGCGCGGTCTTTGGTGGATTGCATGGGGCAGGCTTGGCGCATTCCCGGGAAGAAATCATGGATCATGTCTTCAGAAAAAGCCCGACCACGAAAACTGATTTTTTACCGGACAGCGAGATCACCGGACTGGAGAAGATCGTCACGCCGATAGATGAGGTTATAGACGTGGATCTCTACCTGCCGGGCTGTCCTCCTCACCCCCACTTTATTTTTGAAAGTTTGAAGTCTCTGATCGAGAATCATAAACCCAGGGTCGACAAATCGACAGTTTGTGCAGCCTGCAGAAGGACCATGATCAAGACTGATGTCACCGAAATCAAACAGAGTCATGAGGGAATTCCCGAC
>CAYYWK010000254.1:0-5113 GCA_964475345.1 uncultured Desulfobulbus sp. | reverse complement strand
CCGCGTTGCGGGTTTTTCCCTCGAACCAGCCGAAACGGTCGGCGGCCTCGCACCGATCGAAATCGGCGACATAAGGCTTGATGTCAAGCACCGGGGTATGGTCGAGGACATCAATGCCTTCAAGGAAGACATAGCGGTTGCAGATACTTTTCAGTTTCATCACCGAAAGGCCTATCGGGTTTGGCCTTTTTGGAGAACGGGTGGCGAAAACGCCATGTTTCTTGGTGTCGAGGAACGGCTTGATCGACAATTCATAGCCCTGGATCTTGTGGAGGTGATAGAGGATGAAAACATGCGAAAAGCCCTCGAGGTCGCGCAGTCCGGGAATGAACTCAGGGAGGACTTCGATGATTCCCTCCACCTCGCAGGCGCCGATGGGTTGAATCGGCATGCCTTCGATCTGGGTGAAGGGGGTGCGGAAGAAGCCGATTGGCCGGTAGCTGATGTCCATGGTGTATCTCCTTGCAGTGGTTGTCCAGATTGGGTTTTCAGGTACATGGCCCTTTTTTCCGGCGGCAGGGCGGCCTTCGTTATTGCTAAACCGAATAACGATGTCGCGGCGACTGCCGCCTTGGAAAGTGCCCAAGGTGTATCCCGGTGCAGGGCGGAGGCGGCTCTCTGCATGCCGGTTGGGGTCAAACGTTATGGTATTTTCAAACAACTAGTTGATTTAACGCATAATAAAACTATTCTTTCCATACTATAACGCGGGGGCCTGTCGTTCCCGCACATACTCAACCAGGAGGAATATCATGGCACTCAGCGCCCGCAATGTACTGAGAGGAAAAGTCGTCAGCGTCAAAAAAGGACAGGTCATGGCCGAAGTCGTTCTCGAGGTTGCCCCGGGAGTGGAGGTCGTCTCGGTCATCACCGCCAGCTCCGCCGACCGCCTTTCACTGGCGTCCGGCAAGGAGGTCGAGGTTGTCGTCAAAGCACCCAGCGTCATGATCAACGCCTGACCGCCGATGCCCGCACCGCCTTCCCGTTCTCGTCGATGCCGGTGATTTCGGGAAGGCGGCGTCCCTGCCTGCTCTTCTTCTGTCCTGATATGCCGATCTTTGTGAACCTCTCGCAATGGCGAGGAGTCTCTCGAACCGTTATATAATATAAAAAATAACGGATGTAAAATATTTCTCCGTACGCCTTCCAGGTGGGCGTGCATGCAGCTGCAACTACTGAATTTTCCGTTATTCCACCGCATGATGGTCTGTCTGCAAGGGTTTCAATAATGCCGGCTGCGCTCCTCGACAATCGACAGCCAGACCGGTTCAAACTGCTGCCAGTATGATGCAACCACCGAGCGTCCCCTGGCGGTGAGGTGCACGTAATCACAGTCCTGGGGATTGCCGTCGAAGACCACCAGGGGGCCGGAAAAGGCTTCGTTCATTTCAAAGATCAGTTCCCGGGCGTGATCGCTGTCGATTTTGGAGGTTTTCGCCGCCTTTTCCAGGGATCTGAGGGCGTGGATCTCGCTGAGCAGGACGGCCTTGCGGTAGCCGATGGAGGCGCCTTCCTCCATCTCGATGATAACGCAACATTCAGGGGGGATGAGCCAGCCTTTGCGCATATGTGAGCCTCCTTGGTCGTTATAGTGGAGTTGAATAGCGCATTGCATCACCTGTGCCGGTTTGAATAGAAAACTGGTAACTAATTGGAACTATATACACTTTGAATTTCATTCAGCAGATTCCGGAAGACATGACCTCTTGCACAGGGATTGGACCGACACGACAAGGGCACAGAATTGCACGATTGTTTCAGAAATGTCGAAGTTCGACCGGTTCGTTGGTCAGCTGTGGTGCTTTTCCTGTCGGCGGATTCGCGCAGTTGCGTTTCCATTGATTTGAATTCATGCGATAAAATCTAATATCACGGTCTTTTCAGGATAGACTGGCACATGGTTTGCGAAAGATGTTGTCGGAGACTGCGCTTTGCGTTATTCATATTCAGAATAACGTAAAGGTTGGCAACCCATCGCAGCAGAAGGGGGAAAAATGGCACAGATAGAGGCGACACTGGCACATATGCTCGGCTGGACAGGGGGGGAGAACCCGGCCATCCGGCTGCTGGAGCATATCGAGTCCTGCGGTTCGATCAACCGGGCAGCCAAGGAAGTGGGGATGAGCTACAAGGCGGCCTGGGAAAAGCTCGAAAACCTCAACAACCTCTCGACCCGGCCCCTGGTCGTACGCCAGGTTGGCGGCAGTGGCGGCGGCGGCACGATCCTCACCGAAGAGGGCAAAGACCTGCTTCGCCAGGTGGCCTTGTTGCGCCGCGAGTTTTCCGCCTTTGTCGAGTTTTTTGGAGACAGGCCCGAAGATGCCCTGGATGCCCTGAAAATGTTGAGGAGATTCGAAATGAAAGTCAGCGCGAGAAATGTCTGGGCCGGGACGGTGTCCCGGATTGAGAAGGGTGCGGTCAACAGCGTCGTGGAGGTGGACCTGAAGGGAGGCGACACGGTGGTGGCGGTGATCACCGACAACAGCGTGATCCGGCTTGGTCTTGAACCTGGCGTCGAGGTGCTGGCGATGGTCAAGGCGCCGTCGGTGATGCTTGGCCGCTACGTCAGCCGGGAGCAGGTCTCCGCCCGCAACGTTCTGGCCGGGAAGGTGGCGCGGATCGTTCCCGGGGTGGTCAATGACGAGGTGATCATCGACCTTCCCGGCGGCAGCACGGTGACTGCCATCAATACCTGCGAAAGCGTCAGGAGGCTCGGTCTGGCCGAGGGCGTGGAGGTGACGGCGATTTTCAAGGCGTCGAGCGTGCTCCTTGCGGTCGTCTAGTAACCAATCTGTAAACAACATACCAATGGAGAAGCTATGAAACGATTGACGGCAGTGGCAGTAAGCGTGGTGTTTGTCCTGGTGACGGCAATGGCCCAGGCGGGCGAGATCAACCTCTCGGCGGCGGCGAGCCTCAAGGATGCGTTGAACGAGATCATCACTGCTTTTGGTACGAAGCATCCGGACATCAAGGTCCTGACCAACTACGGGGCTTCCGGTGCGCTGGCCAAGCAGGTGGGGCAGGGAGCCCCGGCCGACGTCTTCATCTCGGCCAATCAGAAATGGCTGGATTTTCTTGTCAAGGAAGGGAAGGCCGACGCGGCTACTGCAGGGGTGCTGGCCGGCAACACTCTGGTCGTCGCCGGCAAAAAGGAGGTGGCGGTTAAAGGCATGGATGACCTGAAAGGCCTCGCCAGGATCGCCATCGGCAGCCCGAAGAGCGTCCCGGCAGGCGAATATGCCGTGCAGGCGATGCAGAAAGCGGGCATCTATGACGAACTCGAAACCGCCAAGAAACTGGTCATGGCCAAGGATGTCCGTCAGGCCCTGCTCTATGCCGACCGCGGCGAGGCCGATGTGGCCTTCGTTTATCGCACCGACGCGCTGCTCGCCCAGCAGGCGGTCATCCTCTTCGAGGTGCCGGCCGATCTCTATGAGCCGGTGACCTACCCGATGGCGATGACCACCGCCGGGGCCGCCAAGGCCGAGAGCACGGAATTCTATGCCTTTCTGGCCGGCCCGCAGGCTCAGGAAATCCTCAAGAAATTCGGTTTCACGGTGGGTAAATAGGCAGTTGCGGCAGCAAGGCCCCAGCGAGGCGGCCGGGGTCCGGCTGTTAGGCAGGTTCAAACGCACAGGTGGCAGAAACACGTGATACAACTCCCCCCGAACGACATCGACGCCATCTGGCTGTCCATCAAGGTGGCCTGCGGGGCCACTCTGATCACCACCCCGCTGGGGTTCGCCGCCGCCTATTTCCTGGCCTTTTCGAGAGTGCCCGGGAAGTCGCTGATCGAAGGGCTGATCAACCTGCCGCTGGTTCTGCCGCCGGTGGTGGTGGGCTACCTGCTGCTGCTGCTCTTCGGGCAGTCGGGTTATCTCGGGCCGCTGCTGCGGTCCGTCGATCTCCGCATCATCTTCACCCTCGCCGGGGCGATCCTCGCCTCGGCGGTGGTGGGTTTCCCGCTGATGGTCCGGGCCATCCGCATCGGTCTCGAGGATATCGACCGCAACTGCCTGCAGGCGGCGAGGACACTCGGGGCCGGCTGGTGGGACACCCTGCTGACCATCACCCTGCCGCTGTCGGGGCGGGCGGTGCTGGCCGGCATGACCCTGATGTTCGCCCGCAGCCTCGGCGAGTTCGGGGCGACCATCATCCTCGCCGGCAACATCCCCGGCGTCACCCAGACCATCCCGCTGGCCATCTACGATTACACCAACACCCCGGGCGGGGACCGGATGGCCCTCAACCTCTGCATGGTGTCGATCATCCTGTCGTTTGCGGTGCTGATGCTGAGCGAGGCGGTGGCCCGATCGATGAAGAGGAACTGAGACGATGCAGCTTGCTGTCGATATCGAAAAGCAGCATGGCGTGTTCCGCTTTGTTGCCGCTTTTTCCCTGGATATGCGGCGCTGCGGCGTGTTTGGTCCCTCCGGCAGCGGCAAGTCGACCCTGATGCATCTGCTCTCGGGTCTGCTGACTCCCGATCGCGGGAAGATCTCGCTGGCCGGCAGGACCCTGTACGATTCCTCGGCGGGGATCAACCTGCCGCCTGAGCAGCGGCGGGTCGGGGTGGTGTTCCAGCATGCCCATCTCTTTCCCCATATGAACGTGCAGCGCAACCTGCTGTACGGCTGGCGCCGCACCGAGACGGGCGAACGACGGATCGCCCCGGAGGCCCTGATCAGGGTCCTCAACCTGCAGCACCTCCTCGACCGCGGCGTGAACCGCCTCTCCGGCGGCGAGCGGCAGCGGGTGGCACTGGGCCGCACCGTGCTCGCCTGTCCCCGGCTGATCCTGATGGACGAGCCCCTGACCGGGCTCGACGAGGAACTGAAATACCAGATCATCCCCTATCTCAGGAAGGCGCTGGACGAGTTCGAGATACCGCTGCTCTTTATCAGCCATTCCTTGCGGGAGATGCGGCTGATGACCGACGAGGTGCTGGTCTTTCGCGACGGCTCGCTGCAGGGGCAGATGTCCACCGAGAACCTGGCCCGCAGCGGATTGGCGGCGGTCGGCGGTGGCTATGCCAACATGCTGGGCCTCGGCTCGCCGAGAAAAGTGAACGGCCTGTATTGCTATCCCTGGGGTGCCAGTGAACTCGTCC
>CAYYWK010000253.1:0-5138 GCA_964475345.1 uncultured Desulfobulbus sp. | reverse complement strand
CGTGGGACAGCCTGTTCAATTGGGCTGACACTGTCTGCTGTCCGGTCAGCTGCTCCTTCCTGCCGGGCAGAGGGTAGCCCTTTTTCGTTTCCGGATCAACCAGCTGCGACACCGCTTTGGCCCGCACCTTCTCTCCGCTGTTAATCAGGCAGGTGACCGCGGTCATCAGCTGCAGAGGCGTCAGGGACTCCGGTATGGTATCGAAAGCCTCCCTCTCCCCCGTCTCGACTACGCGCCGGCCGCCTGTCTCCGTCAGCGTCTGGCTGTCCTCAATGAATTCGGGCGGCATCGGTTCGTTGAGACCTATCCTGTCCCAAAGACGGACCTGGCTTCCCAGACTCTCGTCTTTTGCGACCAGGCTCCATGGCAACTGGGTCCCGTTCGCCTCATAGTGCGTATTCAGAAGCGATGCATCGCGGAGGAAACGCCTGATCCCGTCCGGGAGCAGCAGCGGCTCGAGAAACATGCTGGCCAGCACTTCAGCTGGATATTCCCGATAATTGTTCGGGTTATAGGAAGGATGCTGTACCGAAGCGACAATAGCACCCGAACCGGCATCCATCAGATATGCGCCGGCCCTGGCGCCGGGCTGACGGTCAACCAGCGTTGCGACGAGGTTCTCCAGGATACCCTGGATTTTCAGATCGATGGTGAGAACGAGATGAGGAAAGCCGCGGATGGGCGCAACATTTTCCTCCTTGACCGAGGAATGCCGGCTCAGCAGGGAATCGTAGTAGTACTCGATGCCGGACAGTCCGATATCGTTCTCGGCAAAACCGATGAGATGTGCGGCGGTCTCCTCCTGGGGATAGAATCGGGCCCTCTCTTCGGTCAACGATATGCCGGGGATTTTCAGCCGCCTGACCGCTTCTTCCTGCTGTTGGCTGATATTCTGCACAACCCAGGTCCTCGGAGAATCGTCACGTAATCGTTCAAGGATCTGCTGGCTGTCGATCCTCAGAACAGATGAAAGTTGCGCCGCGGTCTCGGCCAGCGAGGATATCTCCCGCATCCTGGCGACGACCGATACCTTCTCCAATGACACCGCCAGCTCTTTGAAATTTCGATCGTAGATGATGCCCCTGGTGTCACTGCCGGCATCCATCGATTTTTCGGCGACATCGAAAAATACACCGATTTTCCTGAAAAGCTGATGAAAATCGATGAAATACCAAGAACTTGCCAGTGCTACACAAAGAAGGATGATGAACAGGATCGCCGGTCTGCGCCCCTGCTCTCTCTTCGTTCGCAGACGGGATTGTTTCCCCATGACACTGATCAGAAATAGCGGAACTGCCCCGACGCGCGATTGTAGATCAGGACCTGACCTTTCTCCGGCTTCTGGAGGGCGACCTTGCTGCTGGCCAGCAACCCGGCCTTTTCCGGTGTCATCAGACCGGATCTTTCAGCTTTGAGCAGGCTGTTGGTGATCATCAGATCGTAATACCGAACGTCGGTTGCGCTGATCTTCTCCTCGACCCCGGCCGAAAGGGACCTGAGGACCAGATGGCAGCCGAAAACCAGCGGCAGCAATACGAGAAGCCCGATGCCCAGCACCTTCCAGAGCGTAGCGCCTCCTGCCAGCGCACGTACATTCCGCCGGCCTTGCAACTGCCGTATCCCGAGTCGAGCCGACGACTGATACCATCCCTGTTGAGCATCCTGATACATCATGACCACACCCCCCTCAATTGTCCCTTTTCCTGCAGGCAACCCGCATGCGGGCACTGCGGGAACGGGGATTTTCTTCAATCTCAGCCGCCTGCGGCATGATCGGCCGCTGCGTCAGTACCTCCAAAAGCGTGCTGTCCCGAAACTTCCTCTTCACTATCCGATCCTCGAGAGAGTGAAAGGAAATCACGCAGAACCGTGCCCCCGGTTTCAGCAGTGCTGCCGCCTCGTCGAGAATCCGCGACAGGTTTTCCAGTTCCGTGTTGACGGCAATCCGCAAGGCCTGGAACACCTTGGTGGCGACGTGGATCTTTTTGGGATGGAACCTTTTCGGCACCGCCTCTGCCACCAGCCCGGCCAGTTGCTTCGATGTCAGGACAGGTTCTTTCATCCTGGCCCGGACAATGGTCGCCGCTATCGGCCGGGCCTGGTATTCTTCACCAAAATAGAAAAAGATATCCGCCAGTTGTTCTTCAGTACACGACGCCAGGAGGGTAGCAGCCGTTGTCTGCTGGCGGATATCCATTCTCATATCGAGGGGTTCGTTCCGCTGGAAGCTGAACCCCCGCCCCCCTTTGTCCAACTGCAGCGACGAAAGCCCTATGTCGATCAGGATCCCGTCGATCGTAGCAATGCCGAGTTCTCTCACGCCGTCCACAATCTCGGCGAAATTCCGGCGGATGATGGTCAGCCTCTCCCCGAAACGCTGCAAACGCCTGCGACTGATGGCGATGGCTTCTTCATCCCACTCGAAGGCGATCACTCTGCCATCCGGAGCAGAGCGGGAGAGGATGGCCTCGCTGTGGCCTCCCATGCCGAGCGTCCCGTCCACATAGAGCCCGCCCGGAACCGGGCTCAGGTACGCAAGGACTTCGTCGAGCAGGACCGACCGGTGAATATCCTCGACCGCCTTCTCCACCGCCATCAGAAGATGCCGAGGCGGGAAAGGCTCTCACGGAAACCATCGAATCCTTCGCCGGTGGTCTCATTTTCCCGTATCCACGAATCCTTGTCCCAGATCTCGATCCAGTCCAGCATACCGATCAGGACCAGATCCTTTTTCAAACCGGCGTCCTGCCGTAATGACTGGGGCAGCAGGATCCTGCCCTGTTTGTCAAGGGAGCTCTCATTCACGCCGCCGACCATGTAGCGGACAACCTTGTCGATATCCTTCTGTTCGCGCCCGTCGCCCAGCAGCTTGTTTTCAAGGAGTTCCCAGACGGAGAGCGGATACACGCGCAGGTGCTGCCTGCCCCAGGGAGCGATCATCAGCATCTCGGACTCATACTGGCGCAGCACTTCGCGGAAGCGACTGGGAAGATTGAGCCGCCCCTTCTCGTCGAGGGTATGTTCCGATCTGCTGCGAAATCTGCTCTGGATCATCAAAGCGCCCCTGCCCACCAGTTGCCAACCACCAAGCTCCCCTATGCACCACTTTACACCACTATATCACCATTTATATCAGGAGCACCCCCGCTGTCAAGAGAATTTATCTGTAACATCAATGAAATAGAGTTTTCAGCTGCAGACATCCCCGGCAACTACATATGGACAGCCAGAAGCGAAGAACACTACATGAAGTATAGGAAAAATCGACGTGCTCGAAAAACCCGCAGTCCTTTCCGGTGGCAGATGATATATCGTGAAAAATTCAGGTGATGGATGACGGCAAAAAGACCACGAAGATGGAGGTGAATTCCGGTGGAGGAAAGTGGGGAAAAGAGTGGGAAGAAAAACAGGGAGAGGCTCGAGAGGCAGTCAGGCGAGGCGGCAATCGCGCCTGCGCAGTTACCGTGGACAGAGAGACCATCTCGAGCAAACGGTAGATATCGCTTAAGAATCCTTCAGCTCCAGCGATCGCTGCTATTCGTTCAACAGCTGCTGGTAGTCGGTGCCATCAGCGAAGCTGTGCGCGGCATCGGGATAGGCGCCACCGCGCACCTCGCGGTTGAAATCAGCGACGGCCGCCTTGATGATGGGCGACAGCATGGCATACTGCTTGACGAACTTTGGCTGGAACTTCTCGAACATGCCGAGCAGGTCGTGCCCGACCAGCACCTGCCCGTCACAGTCCGGACCGGCCCCTATGCCGACCGTCGGGATGGCGATGGCCGAGGAAATGACCCGGGCCAGTCCGGCGGGTACGCACTCGATCAGCAGCGCGAAGGCGCCTGCCTCCTCGAGGGCACGGGCCTCGGCAACCAGACGCCTGGCCGTCTCCAGGTCCCTGCCCTGAACCTTGAAGCCCCCGAGCTGACCGGCGGTCTGCGGCGTCAGGCCGATATGCCCCATTACCGGCACCCCGGCCTCCACCAGTCCCCGGACGACAGGACACATCTCGATACCGCCCTCCAACTTGACCGCATCGGACCTGGCATCCTTCATGATCCGCAGACCATTTACCACCGCATCGCGTACCCCGGTATGGTACGAGCCAAACGGCAGATCGCAGAGGACGAAGGCGTCGGGGGCGCCGCGGCGCACCGCGGCGGCGTGGTGCAGCATGTCTTCCATGGTTACCGGCACCGTCGAATCGTAACCGAGGACCACCATGCCCAGGGAATCACCCACCAGCAGGATATCCACCTCGCAGGATGCGAACAGCGCCGCCATCGAGGCGTCATAGGCGGTCAGCATCGTGATCTTCTGCCCGCCGGCCTTCATTTCCCGGACATCCTTGACTGTCCTGCGCATCTGCTCCTCACTTTTGCGGTGCGCAGCCCGGTTGGGGGCTGCCGTCAGTCTTCCTGCTCCTCGAACAGCGTCGGCTGGTTCTTCAGCCGGGCCGGCGATTTGCGATGAAAATGCTCGTAGGCCTTGACCGTCGCTACCCGCCCCCGCGGTGTCCGCTTGATGAAACCGCTCTGGATCAGGAAGGGCTCGTAGACGTCCTCGAGGGTGTTCTTCTCCTCGCAGACGACAGTGGCCAGTGTTTCGAGACCGATAGGGCCGCCATGGAACTTGTCGATGACGGTCAGCAGAATCCGCCGGTCCATGTCATCGAGGCCGAAGCGGTCGACTCCGAGCAGGTTGAGGGCCTCGTCGGCAACGCCGGCATCGACGATCCGGTGCTTTCCGACCTCGGCGAAATCCCGCACCCGGCGCAGCAGCCGGTTGGCGATCCGCGGCGTGCCTCGTGAGCGCCGGCCAAGTTCCAGCGCCCCGGAGTGATCCACCCGCATGTTGAGCAAGGCCGCCGATCGCATGACGATGGAAACCAACTCCTCCGGCGAGTAGAATTCCAGGCGCAGCACGACCCCGAAGCGGTCACGCAGCGGCGGGGTCAGCAGGCCGGTGCGGGTGGTGGCCCCGACCAGCGTGAAACGGGGCAGGTCCATTTTCACCGAGCGGGCCCCCGGCCCCTGGCCGATGATCAGATCGAGCTGAAAGTCTTCCATCGCCGGGTACAGCACTTCCTCCACCACAGGGTTGAGGCGGTGGATCTCGTCGATGAACAGGACGTCGCG
>CAYYWK010000252.1:0-5143 GCA_964475345.1 uncultured Desulfobulbus sp. | reverse complement strand
GGGAACTCAGTCAGTTTACGCGTTGGCGCCTCGGTAGGCCGCCCTATCGCCTGCCCGCAGAAAGGACACCACGGGCGCTTCTTCATCGTTTCCTTGGCCATACAGTCCTGCTCTGTTATCCCTCACCGCACTACGTTCTAACCAACCATCTTGTCCTGCAATCTGCCCGAAAAATTCGGGTCAACCGAATATCCAAGCTCTTTTGCTTTTTCCAGATGTCTCATAGCATTTGCATATTCTGCACGGAAATACAGAGCCACCGCGAGATTGTTGTGAGCAAGCGGCGAATCAGGCTCCAATTCTACCCCCTTGCGTGCTGCAGTCAGCGCTCTCTCATCTTCTCCTTTCATTGTCAGCAGTGAAGTGAGATTGATCCAAGCCGTTGCCAGCTTGGGGTTGTACTGGATTGCTTTTTCATACGCCTCAAGCGCCTTCTCCAACTCATTACGCTGCTGTCTGATCAACCCCAAATTTGCATACGCTTGGGCACCTTCAGGATGAACAGATATGGCCTTTTCATTGAGAGCCAGGGCCTCTTCGAGATTGCCCATTCCAAAATGGATAGCCCCGAGATTGATCATCGCATCGCCATTCAGCGGATCAATCTCTACGGCCTTCTCCAAAGCCTTTATCGCTTGCTCTGTTCTGCCGGCTTTCATGCACACCAAGCCGAGATGATGAAACGCCGAGACCGACTTGGGGTTCTCATGGCATTTCTTCTCCAACTCAGCGATGACTTTCGGCAAATCTTCCTGCAACTGTTCAGTCATGCTCTAACCTCAATATTCTTTATTCAGTAAACGACCAACTCCCGAAAATCAGATCGACAACAGGCAATGATTGAAGTCGGCGGAACATCATTCTTCCGCACTCAATTCATTGCCGACGGGCTATTTTTATTGGCATCCTTTCTCAGGCGCCTACACTATAGACACCTTGAATCCACATGCAAGTGGAAAAAACCCACCGCAGATGGTGAATAAATCACGGGGGAACCCTCTATTGAAGATTCTCCATGCAGGATAACAGCAAGTCTTTCTGCTGATTGGCAAGTACGGATTTTGCTTCAATCACGTCCCTGCCGATTTGCGAGGCAAGTTCCGCAACACTTGTGAATTTTTTTTCTCCACGCAGAAATTTCAACAAGTTGACCTTGATGGGCTTTCCATAAATATCCAGATTGAAATCAAAAATATGCGTTTCCGCAACCAGTTCCTGACCACCGAAAGTCGGATTATGGCCGATATTGAGAACCCCCCCGTAGCATTTCCCTTCGCAGATGACCTGAGTAACATACACCCCATGCCTTGGCACCAGGTCATCCGGGTCAATTTTGAGGTTCGCCGTAGGATATCCTACTTCCTTGCTGCCCCGCTGTTTCCCGACCTGCACCTCGCCTCTAATCTGGTAAGCTCTTCCCAGGAGTTCCCGCGCCTCCTCCATCCGCCCTTCCGCTACCAGCTGACGAATCTTCGTTGAACTGACAAGGATGTCATTCAGATAGAAAGCCTCCACCACCGTAACCGGGAATCCTTTTATTCTTCCCTGTTCCTGAAGAAATGCAATATTGCCACTTCTTCCCTTGCCAAAGGCGTAATCATAACCCACCACCAATTCTTTCATGCCGATACGCCGCAAAAGAACGTCATCCACAAACTGCTCGGCAGAGGTCGCGGCAAATTCACGGGTGAAAGGAACGATCAACAGATAGTCAATGCCAGCCAATCGAATCTGTTCAGCTTTCTGTTCGGAACTGGAAATCAGTTTTATTCCTCCTGGCCGCAGGACCTGGAGAGGGTGAGGATCGAAGGTAATAGCAAGGCTGTATCCATGTCTCTTGGCCGCCCGCTCTGCCACCTCCGCAAACAGCATCTGATGGCCGAGGTGCACCCCGTCAAAATTGCCGATTGTGACACACACATTGGCAAAGGGTTCGACAATTTCCCCAATCCTTCTGTAAATATTCATAGCCTCAACAACAGTTGTTCTTTTTTTATTCCCGTCACAAGAATATCTTGACAAACACAGGCCCAGGAAGCATATTCATCCCCGTTGCCGAAGTGGCGGAATTGGTAGACGCGCTAGGTTCAGGGTCTAGTGGGGGTATCCTCGTGGAAGTTCGAGTCTTCTCTTCGGCACCAGATTAAGTTGTACAGACGTTCCCTGAAGTCCACAAAGCCCGCAACCGTAAAAGGTTTGCGGGCTTTTTTGTTCACTGCTGGAGATGCACCTGGCTGCCAGAGAAGCCCCCAAGTCGCGCCAGAGGCACGAGGATACTCTGAAACTCCTGCCAAGTCAACACCAACACAGAATTCCGGAATGTGCGAACACTCAGACACGTTCGCCACATAATCAGTATTGCCGTCATATCCAGACGCATGGAATCCTGGAAGAAGAGATTGCTGCTATTTCCCGACATGTTCCCTCCGGAAAGCCGAGTTTTCTGAAGGACGGACCAACAGGGCAGGAGATTTCTATCATCTCAGGAAGCCGGTATGTACATCCGTTCCAAGCAGGTTCTCCGCAGCTGGAAGACGCTTCTCGCCAACTGACCGGCAAACACAGGCTGACAGCGGGCAGCGCCGCCTATCTATCCCTTGACTGAGAATGGAAAAAAACCTATTATGGCAGCAGTTTTCAGCCCGCCTTTTCTATCGACAACAGTCGATTGATTTAGCGCAAATGATTTATTCCTATCACTCAAGAGGTTAAGAATGCTTGAACTGAAAAAAGGTGATGACATTCTTGCAGTTGTTGGAGGCATAGATTCCCTCGCCGCCGCCGAAGCAGTGTTCGATACTCAGCTTGACCAGACAAACAAAGGAAAACTGGCCAAAATCACCAATGCAGAAGCCCTTATCAAAATCGCCAACGCGATATCGATTTGCAGACCGGACAGCATCTTCATCAACACCGGCAGCCAGGCTGATGTCCAGTGGATAAGAGAATACGCAATTAAGAAGGGAGAAGAGAAACCCCTCGCGACAAAGGGGCACACCATCCATTTCGACCTTCCCGAAGACCAGGCCCGCCTCGTCAATCAGACATACTACATCATTAACGAAGGCGAAAAAATGAGTTCCCTGGCCAAATCAGTGCTCCGCCAGGATGCACTCGAATATGTGCGACAGTACATGCGGAACATCATGAACGGCATGGTGATGATGATCGGCTTCTACAGCCGTGGTCCGGTTGGAGCCGTCGCAGCCCAGCCGGCTATCGAGATGTCCTCTTCAGCCTACGTCCTTCACTCGGCTGAGCTCCTGTACCGGAACTGCTACAGCGATTTTGATGGCGAAGCTGACAGAGTCGGCATTTTCTACACCAATCTTCATTCAGAAGGTCCGAACAGGCCGGAGGATGTCCCCAACGCCAGAATTTTCATGGACAGAAGCTGGATGACGACCTTTTCCACATTCTGCACCTATGCAGGAAACACACTGCTTCTCAAGAAAGGAAATCACCGGTTCTCCGTTGACTATGCCACCTATTACAAGGTCGAACAGCAACTTGCCGAACATATGTTCATCACCGGAATGACAGGCCCTGGTGGACGCACGACCTTTTTCGCCGGAGCCGCTCCATCAGGATGCGGCAAGACCACAACCGCGATGGTGGGAACCCACTTCATAGGAGACGATCTGGCTCAGTTCTGGATTTCCTCAGACGGGACCCTTCGCGCCATCAACCCCGAAAAAGGCATTTTTGGCATTGTCGAAGATGTCAACCGGGAAGGCGACCCTTTCCTGATGGATTGCCTGCGCGGAGAGGGGACCGAGGTAATATGGTCGAATGTTCTGATAGACGACGATGGAGTGCCACACTGGGTCGGCCATGGAGAATCGGCTCCGAAAAGTG
This sequence comes from uncultured Desulfobulbus sp., assembly GCA_964475345.1. Lineage (GTDB taxonomy): Bacteria > Desulfobacterota > Desulfobulbia > Desulfobulbales > Desulfocapsaceae > Desulfoprunum. The sequence continues at coordinate 1,285 of CAYYWK010000252.1, read as the reverse complement.
GCGAAAACTTCATGGGCGAATGGTACGAAGGGAAGGTCGACCATGAAGGCAACGTGGTCCCGATGTCCCATAAAAATTCCCGCTGCACCCTCCTCGCCTCGGCAATCGCCAACCATGCCACCCAGATCGCTGAAGACCCGCAGGGCGCACCGGTCAGGGTCATCACCTATTCAGGTAGAGATGCAGACACCATGCCACCAGTGTGGGTAGCCAAGTCAGCCGACGAAGGAGTCGTCATCGGTGCCTCCATCGTTTCGAAAGCCACGGCAACGGAGGTCGGTGCGACAGGAGTGCGCCGCCAGCCCTGGGCCAACGCTCCGTTCATTCCCGGTGCCCTGGCGGACTATATGGATGCACAGTTCAAATTCTTCAACTCCGCCAAGTTCTCAGACGCCGGCAGACCTATAATGGCCGGGTTGAACTATTTCCTGACCCATGAGAACAGAAAAGGCCCGGGCAAAGGCCTGCTTGGCGAGAAAAGGGATGTCAAGGCCTGGCTGGGCTGGCTCGAACTGTTTGCCAACAAAGATGTTGAGGCCATCGCCACCCCCATCGGCTATCTGCCGAAATACAGTGACCTGAAGCCGCTCTTTGCCTCAATCGGCAAGGAATACCCCAAAGAGCTCTACGACATGCAGTTTGCCCTTTATGTCGACAAGATACTCGCCAGGATCGATCTCCAGTATGAAGCCTACAGCAAGGAGGAAGGAATTCCCTCGCGGCTGTTTGCAATCTATGGTCAGCAGAAAGCCGACCTGCTCGCATTGAAGGCGCAGCACGGCCCGGTTGTCACAGTCGACAGCCTGAGCTGATTTTCAAAAAGCCTTCCGGCCTCAAATCCGGATATTGCGCCAGCCAGCGCGGTATCCGGATTTTTTTCGGAGATCAGACCAAGCGTTTATGCTTCCAGCAGGGAGACGAGTACCTTATCCACCCGGTTGTGATCCATGTCAACGACCTCAAACCGGAATCTTCCTTGTTCCACCGAATCACCCTCCGTGGGAATCTTCCCCAGCAGGTAGATCATCAGGCCGCCGGCCGTGAGGTAGGCTTTCTCGCGCTCCCCGGGAAAGACATCGTCGCTGTTCAGGTACACTTTCAGACGATCTATCGGTACTCCTCCATCCACTAGCCATGAACCGTCATCTCTTTCAACACATTCCTGTTCCACTGGATTCTTCGAAAATGGCATGTTGCCAATGATCGAGGCAAAGACATCGCTGAAGGTGACAAGTCCCTGCACCTCTCCGTACTCATCGACGACAAGCGCGCAATCGGCACGGGC
>CAYYWK010000251.1:0-5152 GCA_964475345.1 uncultured Desulfobulbus sp. | reverse complement strand
GGTATCCGGGCACCGCCGCAGGTTGAGGGTATCCGCATGGATGACCATGTAGTTCCTGCTCGGCGGCGCGTAGACCACCCCGCTTTTCTGCGGCAGCGGTGCGCAGCCGGCGATGGCGAGCAGTAGGCCGCAGAGGGTCGGTGCTGTGAGACGGGGCAGGGAAGGCAGGGTCAGCATATCACAGTCCTCCCGCCAGCCAGTCGGCCCGCTGGCTGACCTTCTGCATGTCCGGGGCGTTTGGGGCCAGGCTGCAGTAGCGGCGGTAGGCGTCCACCGCCCGGCGGTTTTCCCCGTTCTGTTCCAGCAGGATCCCGTAGTTCTTGTAGGTGAGGGCGAATCCAGGGTTGATCTGGATGGCCGAGGTGTAGGCCCTGGTGGCCTCCTCGATGCGGCCGAGTTTGCGCATCACCAGACCGAGGTTGTTGAGCACCAGGACATTGGCCGGGTCGAGCGCCGCCGCCTTTTCGAGGGCGGCCCGGGCCTCGTCGTATTTCATCTGGCGGGCCAGGTCGGTCCCCATGGCCAGAAGGTCGGCGACGCCGAGGCCGGATGCCGGCACTGTTCCCGCCGGCGCGCCCTGCGCACCGGTTACGGGGGGAGCGGTCGCTGTCCCGGGGGTGGTCGAGGGCATGCCGAAGACGGCGTCGGGGTCGACCTGCTCCTGCTGCTGGGCCTGGGCTCCCTGCTGGGGCTGGTTGCCCTGCGGAACACCGCTTGCCGGCTGCTCGGCCTGCGGCAGGGCAAACGGTGATGAAGATGCCGCAGGCGGCGAAGGCGCCGCCGCGGGCGCCTGTTCCTGGCTGGCGTCCTGGGGCAGGGCAAACGGTGAAGGATCGGTTGCCTGGGCCACCGATGCCGCAAGCAGGGCGGCAAGCAGGGAATACTTCAAGGTTGTGGGATGGTGCTTCATGGGTAGGATACTCCTGGTGGCGCTGCGCTGGTGATGATGGTGGTCGGTACCCTGCCGGCGCCTGCCGGCAGAGCGGGAGGTATCCGGGACAGGGCACGGGCGTGCAGAATAGCCTATTGTACCGCCGGTCGGCAGAAAATGCATCTTCTATCCGGCGGCTGCCTGCCTGAACGGATCGGGGCTGCAGCCCCGGCGGATGCCGGGGGATTACGGAGGATTCTGGCTGGAGGTGGCGGGTTGTTTCGGGGCCCTGGTGTCAGTTGCGTTTACGGGGGCCGCCGCCCGGTTTCTTGCCTTTCTTCCGGCGACCCAGCGGTGACGAGGCGATCCGCAGTTCGGCGAGGTCGATCAGGATCTCCTGCACCGTCCGGGTCTCGTCGCCCTCCTTGGGCCGGCGCTGGACATAAGAGCCATCCGGCTGCATCTCCCATGCGCTGCGGCGGTTGTAGATGTGGACATCGAGGATCTCCCGCAGTTCCTTCTGCAGATCCTTGCCCTCCACCGGGACGACGACCTCGACGCGGGCCTCCAGGTTGCGCTTCATCAGGTCCGCCGAGCCGATGAAGTACTCCTCGTTGCCGCCGTTGCGGAAATAGTAGATCCGTGAATGCTCGAGGAAGCGGCCGACCACCGAGATCACCGAAATGTTCTCGGAAAGTCCCGGGATTCCAGGGCGCAGCCGGCAGCTGTCGCGGACGATCAGGTCGATTCTGACCCCGGCCTGGGAGGCGCGATAGAGGGCCTCGGTGATCTGCTTGTCTTCCAGGGCGTTGGTCTTGAACTGAATCAGACCGGGACTATTGGCGCTGTGGTGGCTGATTTCCCTCTCGATCTTGTTCAGCAGGGCCTTCTTCAGCATGTTCGGCGACGGCAGCAGCTTCTGGTACTTGCGGGCCGGGGCGTAGCCGGTGGTCAGGTAGTTGAACAGCTCGGTGAGGTCCTCGCAGATCACCGGGTCGTTGGTCAAAATGCCTATGTCGCTGTAGCCGCGGGCGGTGCCGGCGTGATAGTTGCCGGTGCCGATGTGGGCGTAGCGCTGCAGGCCGTTGTAGTCGCGGCGGACCACGAAGATGACCTTGCTGTGGGTCTTCAGCCCGACCACGCCGTAGGTCACGTGGATGCCGGCCTCCTCCATGGCCTCCGCCCAGCGGATGTTGGCGGACTCGTCGAAGCGGGCCATCAGTTCCACCACCACCGCCACCTGCTTGCCGTTCTGGGCGGCGTCGATCAGGTACTCGATGATCCGCGAGTCGGAGCTGGTGCGGTAGAGGGTCATCTTGATCACCAGCACCTTGGGGTCGGTGCTCGCCTCCTTCAGGAAGCGTTCGACTGTGGTGTCGAAGGACTCGTACGGGTGCTGGAGCAGGATCGACTTCTGGGACCTCAGGACATGGAAGAGATTCGGGTCCTCGGCCAGCAGCTTGGGGTGGTCGCAGGGCTGGTGCGGCGGGTAGTGCAGGGCCGGCCGGTCGATCTTCCAGATCTGCATGAAATCGCGTTTTCCCATGATGCCGGGGGTTTCGATGACATCCTCCTCCTCGTCAATGCCGAGGTCGGCGGCCAGCTGGCCGCGGTGCTGCAGGGTCATGCAGGGGCCGATCTCGAGACGGACGATGTCGGCGAACTTGCGGTCCCTCAGCGCCGATTCGATCATTGCCAGCAGGTCGTTGGCCTGTTCGCCGGTACGCTCGGTGATGGCATTGCGGGTGACCCTGAACAGCTCGCAGCTGTGGATGACCAGTCCCGGAAAGATCAGGTCGAGGTTGTTGGCGATGAGGTCTTCGAAGGTGATGTAGAGATGCTCGCCGCCGACCCGGATGAAGCGGGGGGCGCCGATGCCGGTGGGAACCTTGAGGCGGTTGAGGTGGACCTGCTCCTTGCCCTTCTCGCTGGTCGCCACCAGCCAGTTCAGCGACAGGTTGGAGATGAACGGGAAGGGGTGGGCCGGGTCGATGCCCTGCGGGATCAGCAGCGGGTAGAGCTCTTTCTTGAAATACCTGGTCATGTCCTGCTGCTGCTTCGGGGTCAGATCGCCGAACTGGCAGATCCTGATCCCCTCCTCCTCGAGCAGGGCGAGGAGTTTTTCCTCGAGCTGCTGCTGCTGGTCGAGGAGGTTCTTGACCACCGGATAGCAGGCCTCGAGCTGCTGCTTGGGCAGCATGCCGTCTATGGACGGCTTGCGGACCCCGGCCCACAGCTGCTGCTTCAGTCCGCCGATCCGCTTCATGAAGAATTCGTCGAGGTTGGAACCGATGACGGCCAGGAAGAAAACCCTCTCGGGGAGCGGTGTCCGTTCATCCTGACCTTCGGCGAGCACCCTGCGGTTGAATTCCAGCCAGGTCAGCTCGCGGTTGAGGAACCATTTCGGGCTGGAGATGTCGGAAATCAGGCTGTTGTCTTCGGCGGTTGCAGGGGCAGGTGAGGTGCGTTGCGCTCGCCTGTTTTTTTTCTCAGTGTCGGTGGTCATCGTCGGATCTCCTCCTGCACCGCCCTGGCCAGGCTGGTGACGCTGAAGGGTTTGGTCAGATACTGGGACACGCCCAGGGCCCGGATCTTGTCCCGGTCGTCGGGGTTGAAGTAGCCGGAGGCGACCACCGCCCGCTGTTCCGGCTGGATCTGCAGGATCCGCCGGTAGGTTTCGTAGCCGTTGATCCCGGGGTCCATGACCATGTCGAGGAGCAGCAGGTCGACCGGCTCGTGGCGGACATATTCGATCGCCTTTTCGCCGTTGTCGACGGCAGAGGCCGAATAGCCGAGGCGGTTGAGGATCGACGAGGTGATCTGGCGCTGGATTTCCTCGTCGTCGACCACCAGGATTTTTTCACCCTTGCCACAGAGGCTCTCGATCGGGAAGACGGTCTCGCCGTCCCTTGATTTCAGCGTGATCGAGGAGGGGAAATAGAGGTCGAAGCGGGTGCCGTGGGCGTTGCTGACGATATCGATGAAACCCTGGTGGTCGCGGATGGTGTTCCAGATCACCGTCAGGCCAAGGCCGGTGCCGCTGCGCCCCATCTCCTTTCTCGAAAAGAAGGGTTTGAACAGGTGGGGCAGGGCTTCCCGGGAAATCCCCGGCCCGGAATCCTGGACGGAGAGGACGGCGTAGCGCCCGGCCGGGATCTTCTCATAGCCGTCGTAGTGGCTTTCAAAACTGCGGTTGGCGGTGCGGATGGTGATCTTGCCTTCGCTGCCGATGGCCTCGGCGGCATTGGTGACCAGGTTGATGATCGATTTGGTGATGTGGATCGCCGAGGCCTCGATGTTCGGCAGGTTGGACTCGAGCTGCAGCTGGATAGGGATTCCCGGGTGCAGCCGCCGCAGCTGCTGGCAGTCGATGGAGTTGCTGTACTCCTTCAGCAGCGTGTTGAGATTGCACTGCTGCTTGGTGCTCGTGGAGCCGCGGGCGACGGTGAGGAGGTCGGCGACGACAGCCGCCGCCTGCTTGCCGGCCTGTTGGATCAGTGCGATGTCCTTGCGGTATTTCTCAGTGGCCGACATGTCCATCAGCAGCAGTTCCGGGAAGGTGACGATGCTGCTGAGGATGTTGTTGAGGTCGTGGGCGACGCTGCCGGCCATCAGGCCGATCGATTCCATCCTCTGGGCGTTGACCAGCTTTTCCTGCAGCTGGATGCGCTGCAGCTCCTCCTGGCGGCTGGCGGTCAGGTCGCGGACGGCCACCACCCAGGTGCAGGGGTCGGCATCGTCGAGCCTCCTGACCCGTACCTCCGCCGGGAAGGTCCTGTGCCGGCCGCTGACCGCCTCGGTTTCAAAGGAGGCGGAGGTGCCGGCGGCGCAGACCTCGGCGGCCGGCAGATTGCCGAGCCATCCCGGGAACAGCTCTTCCATTGCCCTGCCCAGCAGCTGGTCCTCCAGGCAGTCGAAGATCTCGAGGCACTGGCGGTTGATTTCCAGGACCGTGTCGTCCCGGCAGATGATCATCCCTTCCCAGGCCGCTTCGGCCAGCAGCTTGAATTTTTTCTCGCTGCGTTCGAGGTCCCGGCGCATCCCGATGGTGGCGATGGCCCGGGATACGGCCTGCTGGACAAGTTCCGGCGGGCATGGCTTGCAGAGATAATCGGCGGCCTGGCAGCGCAGGGCCTTGATGGCGCTGCCGATGGAGGCCTGCCCGGTGAGGATGATGACAGCGGTATCCGGACGGGTGCGGGCCACATGCTCGGCGACCTCGATGCCGTCGATATCGGGAAGCAGCAGGTCGAGCAGGATGGCCTGGTATTGCCGGTCGTG
>CAYYWK010000250.1:0-5160 GCA_964475345.1 uncultured Desulfobulbus sp. | reverse complement strand
AGGGTTGCGACAGATCGGGAAATCGCGGCCCCCAGGCGTCGACGTTGGGGCCGCGCAGGGGGTTCTCGCCGAGGAAGTTGAGGTGGTCGCGGATGACCATGATCGATCCGGCTGCAAAGAGCGGATTCAGACCGCCGGCGGCGTTGGTCAGGATCAGGGTCCGGGCGCCGAGCAGGGAGAGGACCCGGATCGGCAGCGTCACCTCTTTGGTGGAGTAGCCCTCGTAATGATGGAAGCGGCCCTGCAGCACGGCGATGCGCCGCCCGCCGAGACGGCCGATGATCAGGTTGCCCTGGTGGCTGGCGACGGTTGCCTGCGGGAAATGGGGGATGTCCCGGTAGGCGAGGGTGCATTCCCGCTCAATGCTCTCTGCCAGGCCGCCGAGGCCAGTGCCCAGCTGGACGACGATTTCCGGGATGGCCGGCAGCGCAGAACGGCAGAAGTCGACGCATTCCTCCACCGCCCGGACATGGTGCTGGTGTTCCATGTTCAGTGCTTGAGCGCGTTCCTGCGCAGGTAGTCGCGGATCGTGTCGAGGTCTGCGTCCATGATCTCACAGCGGGTTTCGCGCTCGAGAATGCCGGTCAGCGATTCCGGGAAAGTCGGCGGACGACCGATGGCCTTCTCGACGGCCTCGCCGAATTTCGCCGGGTGGGCGGTGGCCAGGCAGACCATCGGGATGCCCGGCTTGCGGTGCTCGAGGGCGGCCTTGACGCCCACTGCGGTGTGCGGGTCGAGGATGTAATCGTATTCGTTGTAAATCGTCGTGATGGTTGCGGCGACCTCCTCCTCCGGAACCGCGGAGGCGGCAAAATCCCGCCTGATCTGGTCGAGGTGGGAAGAGAGATCGATTCTGCCGGTGGTGGCGAACTCCTCCATCAGCGCCTTGACGCGTTTTGGTTCGCTGTCGACCAGGTAGTAGAGGTAGCGTTCGAAGTTCGAGGCGGCCTGGATGTCCATGGACGGGCTGGAGGTCTGGACGACCTCGCCCAGCGAGTAGTCGCCGCGGTTGACGAACCGGGCGAGGATGTCGTTGGCGTTGGTGGCCAGCACCAGGCGGCGGATGCTTCCTTCCGGCAGCATCCGCTTGGCGATGTAGCCAGCGAAAATGTCGCCGAAATTGCCGGTCGGCACCGAAAACGCCAGTGTCCCGTCATTCTCGTGCCGGCTGACGTGGAGGGCGCCGTGGACATAGTAGACCACCTGTGCCAGGACTCTCGCCCAGTTGATCGAGTTGATCGCGCCGAGGCTCAGGGCGTTCTTGAGGGGGATGTCGCTGAAGATCTTCTTGACGATGGCCTGGCCGTCGTCAAAGGAACCATGGATGGCAATGTTGTACACATTGTCGTCCATGATCGAGGTCATCTGCTTTTCCTGAACCGGACTGACCCGCCTGTAGGGGTGGAGGATGAAGATGCGGATCCTCTCCTTGCCGCGCACTCCGTAGATGGCGGCGCTGCCGGTGTCGCCGGAGGTCGCGCCGAGGATGTTCAGCACCTCGCCGCTTCTGGCGAGCAGATACTCGAAGAGGTTGCCGAGGAACTGCAGGGCGATGTCCTTGAAGGCAAGCGTCGGGCCGTGGAAGAGTTCGAGGATGTGCAGGTTGCCGCAGTGGACCAGCGGCGCCACCTCCTTGTGGTCGAATGTCGCGTATGACCTGTTGATCAGGGTTTTCAGGTCGGCGACCGGGATGTCGTCGATAAACCGCGACATCACTTCAAAGGCCAGTTCGGCATAGCCGAGATCCTTCCAGGATGCCAGCGTCTGGCTGTCGATGCGTGGGATAGTCCTGGGCAGCAGCAGCCCCCCGTCTTCGGCAAGTCCCATCATTACGGCCTTGGTGAAGGAGACAGGCTGGATGCCTCCCCGTGTGCTCAGGTATTGCATGGTGTCTGTGTCGTGGATGCGTTGAGTAGTCTCAGGGTGACCGGCAACAGCGGAAGGGCGATCAGGTATTGCGGGTATCCGTCTGCAGGCCGGAGAGGTCGACCCGTTTGGCATCGTGCCAGAGACCGTCAAGATCGTAGAATTTCCGCTGTTCATGGTAGAAGATGTGCACTATCACATCATCGAGGTCGAGCAGCACCCACAGTCCCTCCTGAAGCCCCTCGGCATGGGTGGCCTTGACCCGTTTCGCACTCAGTTCGCCATCGATGGCCTGGGCGAGGCCCTGGACGTGACGGGTGGATCGGCCGGTCATGATGACGAAATAATCGGTAAAGGAGGCGATCCCCTGGACATCGAGGACGACGAGATCTTCCGCCTTGGTATCGAGGGCGACCTGCGCGCAGAGCAGGGCGATTTCCAGCCCGCTCTTGCCGCGGTGTTCTTTCTTGAGCTGTTTCATGTGCGTCTTTTCCCCTTTTCTGTGGGGGCTGTCAAATTATTTTTGGGTTTTCTTCTGTGCCCTGGGTGGAAACTCGAAGCTGATCCTGCCGTTTTTGGCGAGCAGCAGGTAGGCGTCGAAGGGGCGTTTCTTCTTTGATATGAAGCCGCTGATCAATTCTGTCCTGCCGTCTGCAAGGAGCTGGCGGATATGCAGGGGGCTCAGCGCTTTTTCCAGGATGATGCGGCTGATTTTCAAGCCGTGCTTGTCGTCGCCGCTTATGGCCGATTCCGACATGAAGGCGACCGGCGTTTCAAAGACCGGCGAACCGTCGATGGGAGACCTGCCCAGCAGCTCACCCTGGCGGATGCTGTCGATGTCGAGGCTGTCGGTAGACTCGGCGAAGAGGAATTCGATCTTGTTGTCGACAAGGCGGAGCGAGGCGGTGAAGGGTTTGCCCTTTTTCGAGCGGAAATCGCTGAAGGGACCTATCGTCGCTCCCTCGAGCAAAGCGACAATCTCGGTGTCGTTCATGACCCGGCCGCCGAGGATCTTGCGTAGCCTGATTTTCTTGTCTTCCGATATGTAGGCGGTGGGCGTGGAGAAGAATCTGCGGCCGGACACCGGGCTGAACGGGGCTTCCTGCTCGGCGGCAGCGCCTTCGAAGTTCTTGACCTGGGAGATGATATGGCTGGTCAGGGCACGGATTTCCTCCATGAATTTCTGCCGGGAAAATTCACCCCTGAGTATCCTGTTCAGCTTCAGCTCCCATTCGCCGGTCATCTCCGGGGAGGCAAGCACCTCGATGTGCATGGCCTCGAGCAGGGCCAGCAGTTCGAAGGCCTTGCCGGTCGGGGCGAGTTCCTTGCCCTCGCGGACCACGTATTTCTCTTTGATCAGTTTCTCGATGATGGCGGCACGGGTGGCCGGGGTGCCGAGGCCGCGCTCCTTCATCGCGTCGGCGAGTTCGTCGTCGTCGATCATCTTGTCCGAGTTTTCCATCGCCGACAGCAGGGTTGCCTCGTTGTAGCGGGGAGGCGGCGTCGTTTCCCGGTCTTCCCGGTCGACCCTTGCACAGCGCACGCTGGCACCGGCGGGGACGGGTTTGAGGACGGTGTCCCTGTCGTCGTCTTCCGCCTTGCCGTAAATTGCCTTCCAGCCGGCTTCGAGCAGGATTTTGCCGTCGGTGAGGAAGGTCTCCTCATCGACGCGGGAGAGTCGCCGAGTGTTGAGGAAGACGGCCGGCGGGAAAAAGACCGCAAGAAAGCGCTGGACGACCATCCGGTAGATTTTCATTTCCGGTTCCGAGAGGTTGTCCGGGAGAGCGGTGGTGGGGATGATCGCGTGGTGGTCGGAGACCTTCTGGTTGTTGAAGATACGCTTGTCGGGATGGACATAGTTGCCGGCAAGGGCCTTCTCGGCGAACTGCCCGAACTGCCATTTCCGCTGCGAGACGAGGGTCTGCTCAACGGTGGCCACATAATCCTCCGGCAGATAGCGGCTGTCGGTTCTCGGGTAGGTCAGTACCTTGTGGCGCTCGTAGAGGGATTGGGCAAGCGACAGCGTTTTCTGGGCCGAGATCCCGAAACGGGTGTTGGCCTCGCGCTGCAGCGAGGTCAGGTCGAAGAGCTGGGGCGAGCGCTGGCTGGTTTTCTTGCTCGTCTCTTCAACCGTGGCGGGCTTGCCGGTACAGGCGGCGATGATAGCCTCGGCCCTTTGCGGGTCCCAGATGCGGTCGGCCCGTTCCTGGTTGTCACCTTCCTCCCGCAGAAACTGCGGGTCGATCCACTTGCCCTGGTATTCGTCGCCGTTGCAGGCGAAGGTGGCGTGCAGCAGGGAGTACGGATGGGGGATGAAGGATTGGCGGGCCTGCTCGCGTTTGACGAGAAACGACAGGGTCGGGGTCTGCACCCGGCCGCAGGGGGTGAGGAAAAACCCGCCTCTCCGGGAATTGTACCCCGTCAGGGCCCGGGTGGCGTTGATGCCGATGAGCCAGTCGGACTCGGAGCGGCACAGGGCGGCGTCCTCGAGAGGGCGCATCTCGTCGTTGGAACGCAGGCTGGCGAGACCTTTGCGGATAGCCTCGCTGGTCATCGACTGCAGCCAAAGGCGTTTGAGGGCCTTGTTGGCGACGGAGGTGTTCCAGACGAAGTGGATGATGTATTTGAAGATCAACTCACCTTCCCGACCTGCGTCACAGGCGTTGATGATCTCGCCGACGTCCTTGCGGCGGATCAGCTTCTGCAGGGCGTGGAGTTGCCCTTTGGTGTCGGGTAGTTCTTTCAGCGGGAAGGATTCGGGCAATATCGGCAGCTTGCCGATATCCCATTTCTGGTATGCCGGATCGATTTCCTCCGGGTAACAGATGGAGACGAGGTGGCCGATGGCGAAAGAGACGATGTAGCGATCCCCTTCGTAGTGCGTCTTAGATTTGCTGTATTTTCCCGGTAGGACCTTGACGATGTCGGCGGCCACGCTGGGCTTTTCGGCGATAATGAGGGTTTTTTCTGTCATGAGGGGTGTCGTGGGACGGGCTGGATTGGTTCCAGGCTGGAGCGTGCTGCGGGCTGCCAGTCCAGGCCGTCGTCTATCGGCAGAAATGCCGTCTATCCGGTGTTGCGGGAATGAACGGGGATGATCCGCGCTGATCATCCGGAGTCTCGGTTGCTGTCAAAACGATGGTTGTTGTATAGGTCCGGCTGCAGTTTGTCAAATAGATTTTCTCTCAAGGCGCCTGCGTTCGTGTCTTCAACATAAAGATATCATTAATATATTTTTATGGTTCATCCGGTTTAAGCGTACTTTCCAAATAAAAAAGTGGACATATTCCTTCC